>JAVUPY010000096.1 GCA_032252755.1 Terriglobia bacterium | reverse complement strand
CATGCGGGTCGTGCTCTTGCGCTTGTCACCGGCGAGAAGCCAGGTGGCAGATAACGTCAACAGCAAGGCTGTGAGCGCGATCGCCGCGCTCGGTCGCATCCATCTCCGTCGCATCAATCCCCCACTTCAGGGCAGAACTTTGCTGGAGTTATGAACACTAAGGAGGGGAAAAGTTGTAAGTTCCTTCGAGACCAACCTCCCTGTTTTGTAGCTGACTGAAAAGACGGACTTTAAGTCTGAAAATCCAGACGGGCAGTGTTTTCAGGAGCTTGAGAAGGAAAAGTGTGCGAGGTGCGAGGTATGAGAGTTCGTTCTCGGTTCTCGGTTCTCGGAAAAAGCAAAAATGATGATCGGAGTCAGTCAAGTGCGAAGCAGGCACTTGCTTCGAACGACGGATAACCCAGGACTGAAAGAGTCATGGCTAGGCGTCGACCGCGGCCGCTGTCGCAGCAACCAGTCGGGATGTGAAAGAGCGAGAACTGCAGCCGAAGAACCGAATATCGGGTGAACCGAAGATCGACTGGAAGCCCACAAAGCTAGAGCAAGTTTTCTGTGGAAGCGGAGACGACTGCTCCCGCTCACGCTCAATAACGCTGATAGAGTCGGAAGTTGACTTCGACGTTGACCTGCACTGTGACGGGCTGACCCTTCAATTTCGCGGGTTTGAACTTCCATTTCTTTACGGCCTCGATCGCCTCCTGATCCAGTCCGTATCCGAGTGACCGCTGCACTCTGACATCCTTTGGCACACCGTCGGGACCGATCACGACCCAAAGGACTACCGTTCCCTCGATCTTCTTCTTGAGAGCTTCCTTGGAGTACTGCGGATCGGGAGCCTTGATGACCTGCGGAGGACTCACACTTCCGCCGACCCTGTAAACCTCACTTGCGGGAGTTTCCGAACCGAGTTTCGTTTCTCCACTCTGCTGTTGGGAAACTAGCGAAGTAGAGATGAAGGCTAATGTCACTCCGAGAGCGATACGCGATATTCTCACGGCCATATTGTTCGAGTTCTCAGGGAATCTGGTCCTTCTCTATTTTGATAATCAATGTCAGCGCATTGATGGCGGTACGATTTTGACCCTCACGACTGGCTCCCTTAACGAAGTGTTCCGTTCAGCAGAAAGATTCCATTGCCAGTAGAGACTGCGTACTGGTTCTGGCCCCAGCACACGATATCTGTTCCGAAGGTAGTAGCGTCCGTGACCTCTTGCGAAGCGGAACGTGTACCGGAGGAAATATCAAACGCTTCAACGGTGACCTTCTTTGTATCCCAATTGTGTTCCAGGAACACGACGCGTCCGGCCGCCGCGTCGAGGGTGACGGCATCTCCGATGTTCGTAAGAGCGTAGCTGGTCTTGATGCTCTTTGTGTTTGGATCGATCACGGCGCCGGTGGAGGAATAGACCAGGCCACCACTGAACAGCGGCGTACCAAGGGGGATGGAATTCATGGCTGAATCGGTCATGTGGAGCCCGGTACTGTCCGCAGACATGATGTAAAAAGCATGAGCGGTGCTATCGATATCGAGACCGTAAAGAGTGCTCGAAGAATCCGAGAAGACAATCCCGTCCGGAGTTCCATCGTGAGTACCAAGCTGACTGGGCAACTCAGTAGTTCCGCTGTACAGGGATGCACCGGCAAATGCGGGAACAAAATTTGGGCTCGCCTTGGAGACGGCAACAACGTTTGAGTCGGAGGGGCTTACACTCAGGCTGCGAGCGAACTTGGTGCCGGAGAGAGAGTCCCAGCCGGTCGAGAGGCTCTCGTCGACGGTGTCGGTTGTCAGATTGACACGCTTGACAGCATTCGCGCCAAGCAGTCCGACATAGAGGTACTGGCTATCGGAAGAAAGGGCGAGGGAGTAGGGTTCGCTGCCCACGGGAATCGATTGCTCGATCTGGGCGGTTGCCGGATTGATGACGGTGATGGTGTTGCCACGCGCTGGAGCCGAGCCTGGGATTGCAGCGTAGATTCGTTTCCGCAGAGGGTCATAAACCATGTGCTTGGCCGGCAATTGTGAGAGAGGTACGTCGGCCGGAGTAATTTGCGGCACGTCGGAAAAAACGATGTGATCATCGTCGGTTGCAAGAGCCAGTCCTGTGCTCCCGAACCGGATCAGGTCGTGAGGAGCAGCAGCAACCTGTGGCAAAGTAAACGACCCCAGCTTCGCGAAACCTTTCCGGTCGTACACACCCACGCTGGCGTGGGGGCTGGCGGTAACGTCCCAGAACAGGAAATAAGAGTCCTGGTCATCATTGGCAAGACTGATGGCGGAATTTCCTCCTCGAAATCTGCCGGCGAGCGAATCGCTCGCAGGATCGATGCTGTAGCCGTTGGAACTGTAGAGCAGGCCGTCATAATAGGACAGAGTGGCGAAAAAACCGTAGATAAAGGAACGATAAGAGTTCTCAATGGTTACGCCAGTGTTGTCAATGTTGAACTTGAAGTAGTTAAATCCGGTATCCCAATTGTTATACCCGTAGAATTCCGAGGATGAATTCCCGAAAACAATCGTCCCGATGTCTTGGGATGGAGGCAACAAATCTGCTGGGAGCGCCTGCTCGTGATCGTAGACGGTGAGTCCCGCGTATTCGGGACTCCAGCCAAAATCGCGCCGCAACAAGACCGCGACGACGTTAGGGTCGTCGGGCTTCACGGTCAGGTCATAAACAAAGTGCTGCCCTTCCGCTGGTGAGAATGGTATATCGAAACCGCCCACCACACTGTCGGAAGCGAGATCAATGATGGCAGCGCTGCCGGAACCGTCAAGGCCGACATACAGCAGGCTTCCGTCACGCGAGAGCGCAAGCGGACCGGGTTCACTACCTACATAAATAGTGGAGAGGATCGTCCGCGTGGCTGGATCGATAACGGCGACGCTATTTCCGATATCGCCGGCGCGCGACGGCACCGAAGCGTAGATGACATTCCTGCCATTATCATAAAGCAGGCGCGTTGCGGGAAGATTCGCCGCGTTGCTCCCGATGGATGGGATGGAGGTGAACGAATTTCCCAGGATTACGATCCCGGAGGTCGTTTCGAAGGCGAGGCACGACGGTCCACAACTTACGAGGTCGAAGCCGGAGCCTGAGGGGATGGATGTCTGCTGGTAACCAGTCAGAAGATACTTGTCGCGATCAAAGGCAAAGACCGTGGTCTTGGTCCCGAGGTCGCCCAATGTGTAGGTAGTGCTTCCCTCTACGGCAATGCCGCGGCTATCGACGATGGGATACATACCTTTCAGGTGTGGAGCAACGGGATCCACGCGGCGACCGCTCAGGGAATACACGTCACCGCCGGAATAAATGTAGAGCGGGTTGCTGCTGCTGGAAACATGGTTGAGTTGGTTTACATAAGAGAGGCCGCTCGCGTCGAGGGAGAAGAACCAGAAGGTGTCTGCAAACCCCGAGGTATAAAGCTTAGTGCCCGTTTGGTCAACGGTCATCCAATCTCCAACCGAGTTCGTTGTGTAGTTGGTGCGCGCTACGCCGTCGTCAAAAATACCCGTCGCCCCGTAATCGGGGGTTCGCCCGTCCATGAATCTGGAAGAAACGATGGCCGTCCGTGAGTCCACAGGAGAAACGGCGATTGCCTTGGCTCCCAAAGGAGCTTGCAGCCAGTATTGTGGGTTGGGAAATGCGATCGGGAAGCGCAGGTCTACGGTGCGGCTATTCAAATCGAGGCGCGCGATTCCGGCAGCTCCGTCCAAACCGATGTACAGATAGCGAGAGTCGGGCGAGAGTGCGAGGACATTGGGGTCACTGCCAACCGGTAGAAATGACTCAACGGTTTTGGTCGCGGGATCGATCACGGCGACGCTGTTGCCTTTGGCTCCAACCTTTCCAGGTACCGAGGCGTAGATGCGTTGGCGCAAAGAATCGTAGACGATATGGTTCGCTTGCAGCGTGTCAATTGTTGGAACGGTGCTCGGCGCGGCAGTCGGTGCGACCTTGAGGAGTCGAATGGATGAGACCGTGGTACTTCCTGACTGCGAGTAAGTGATAAACGCCAGATCCCCGGAACCGCACTGCAACAAGTTTGAGGCAGATTGGACGCTGGAAGGAACTTCGGCTTGCTGCGTTCCCTTTAACAGAAAAGTATCGGTATCAAACTGCGAAAGATTGAAGATTTTCTTATTTGTTCCTGAATTGGACGATCCTGACAGGAACCATGCGGATTTTGTTGGCGAATCTACTGCGACGGAACCAATGCCGTCAAAGGTGCCGACTAAATCCAACGCGTCAGCGTCCGCAACCGCTCCAGTGCTGCTATATAGACGCCCTGAGTCGAACAGCATTTCGAAGTAATACGCGAATCCGAACATGCTGTACTTGCGATCGGCGACGGTGACGCCATCCGCGCTGACACTCATTCGAATCAGCGAGAAATCCGAGACGGAAGTGTCGGCAGCGTAGATGGTATCGGCGGAGGTTCCAAAAGTGATGATGTCTGGGCCGCCGACTAGAGAAGGGTTTGAGGTTACGGGGCGCTGGACGCCGTTGTCGTAAATGGCAACTCCACCATTGTTTGCGAGTCCATCATATTTCCACGCAACTGCCACCGTGTCGGGCTTCCCAGGCATTACAGAGATATCACCGGCCATCACCCTGCCGAAATTTCCTGATGGAGCGACGGGAAATGCCTGCACCACTGAATTCGTACTCAGATCGATCTTTTTAACTTCACCGGTACCATCGACACCGACATAGAGGTTCTTATAGTCATCACTTAAACGGACGACTCGGGGTGAATCTCCGACCGCGATAGTAGTAACCAAAGAGGAGGACGCTACATCGATCACCGCGACCGTATTTGGGTGCGCACTATCGGTATTGCTGACGCTGGCATAAATCCGGTTTCGACTTGGGTCGTACACCATCTTGACGGCGGAAACGGCGACCTCGGTTGTGTTATACGTCGTACTGGGCGGGGGCGGTGATGGCGGCGGATTATAGCCCCCTCCTCCTCCAGTGCCACCTCCGCAGGCAATCGCGGTCAGAAACACCAGCAATACGGTGGAGAGAACTAGCCAGGGCCCGAGAAGACGCCGGTTGAAGAACATCAAGACCTCGCCGGAAATCAGCGCCATGATAGGGAAGAAGATCGAGAATTGCGAATGAAACGTGGCACTCAACGGATTTTTTAAGACCCCCCACATTCGTGCCGAAGTAGGGTTGCATTGGGTTCCATCTTCTAAATTGGTTTCGCCTCGGTCCATCGCCCGAGAACCGGATGGAAAATCGCGCTGAGGGAAAAGCCGTTCTCCGTTCTCCGAATAGCAAAACGCGGAACTGCGGCAGAGAGTATTGTTCCAGCGCAACTTTTGCGACGCGAACTGCGTATTCTATGCAGAGGCGGGAGGTGAATAGTGGGAACGACACAATACGCCCGTGCGAAACAGGACAGCGTTCTCTCGGGGATGGTATGGATGTTTGTCATCTCGATCCTGCTGTTCTGGCTGCCCGTGCTGGGCGGGCTGATCGCTGGTTTCGTGGGCGGACGCAAGGCGGGATCGCTGGGTAGAGCTATTTTGGCGGTGTTTCTGCCGGGAATCATCTTTTTCGTCGCGATCTTCGTGCTTGCGGCGAGCCTTATCGGGATTCCGCTGATCGGGGTGGCGGCGGGCCTGGGAGGACTGTGGCTCTCCGTGCTGCACGTTGGGCCTCTCCTTGTGGGAGCCATTATTGGGGGGGCAACAGCGTAGGAAAGCTGTTCTTCGTTGCTCGTTCTTCGTTACAACGTCCCGGGAGTTCATGTTCGCGGTGCCATTTTGTTCAGCGACCTTTCCGAACCATTTACATCCAATTCCTCGGACGGTTTCGTTCCTGGAGAAGGCTTGTGAAGATTGCGCATGATTTGACCCAGTTGATTGGGGGTACGCCGCTGGTGCGGCTGAATCGCGTTACGAAGGGTATCGATGCGACGGTGGTCGCAAAATTGGAGAGCCAGAATCCGCTCAGCTCGGTTAAGGATCGCATCGGTGTGAGCATGATTGAAGATGCGGAGAAAGCGGGGAGAATCTCGCCG
>JAVUPY010000095.1 GCA_032252755.1 Terriglobia bacterium | reverse complement strand
GGGGACTGTCGCGCAACGGGATCAGCGGCTGCACGATGATCGGCCGAATCCTACCGGGGATGATCGAACCCCCGCCCAGCGCGACCGTGACCGAGTGTTGTATTCATCTGCGTTTCGCAGGCTCGCTGAGGTCACACAGGTCGTCTCTGCCAACTCAGGTTACGTATTCCACAACAGGCTTACACATTCATTGCAGGTGGCACAGGTCGGGCGACGTCTCGCTGAAAAGCTTGTCCTTAAGCAGCCAAGTCTCGCGAAGGATGTAGTCAACCCGGATGTCGTTGAAGCGGCCTGTCTCGCACACGACCTCGGTCATCCACCATTCGGGCACGTTGCCGAACACGCGCTGAATGAACTTACCAAGAACACTGGTGGTTTCGAGGGTAATGCTCAGTCCTTCCGGATTGTCACCACCCTCGCTTCTAGGCGCTCTGCCTATTCCGGATTGGATCTGACCCGGGCTACACTGGCAGCGATCCTAAAGTACCCTTGGTTTCGTCTCGAAAATCCCGACAAGAAGAACAAATGGGGCGCCTACGAAACCGAGCGTCCCTCGTTTGAGCACGCTCAACACCTGATGCCCGGAAAGTTTGAACGGACAGTGGAAGCGACAATCATGGATTGGGCCGATGATATTACTTACTCAGTTCACGATGTCGAAGATTTCTATCGGGCGGGTAGGATGCCGATTCATCTGCTTGCTGTCTCTGAGAAGCAATCGCCCGAGAGAGAGTACTTCTTTAGAACCGTCTTCGAGCGCAATGCATCAGATCCGGAGTTCGCGTCGAGGGAGATGCTGCAAGTGGCCTTTACGGAAGCAATAGCTCCGTACTTTCGCATCAAGACCGCCTATAACGGCTCTGCTGCCCATCGCGCTGCCCTCCGCGACTTCACTGGAGTATTGATAGGTCGATACATTAATGGCGCGACACTTCGGGAGCATGACGGCAAAATCCAGCTATATATCGACGCTGGCCCAAAAGCTGAGGTGCAAATGCTCAAGCAGTTAACGTGGACCTACGTTATTGAAGCTTCAGGCCTCGCGTCCCAGCAGCACGGACAGAGAAGGGTTGTTCAAGAACTTTTTGAGGTCTTCCGCGAATCCGCCTCAGCACCATCTCGCTGGAATATATTCCCCCAGTTCTTTAAGGAACGATTAAAGAGAGCTGAAGAAGATCCGGCCGAGACTATCAGAACATGTTTGGATTTGATTGCCAGCATGACGGAGTCGCAGGCAATCGCGATGCACGGCCGTCTGACCGGCAAGTCTCATGCCTCAAGCCTACTCGACCTCATGCATTAGACCTTCTTCGTTAAAGGAGAATTCATGCCTAATAAGGGTGCCTCGACAGAGTGGACCGAGGGATACATAGAGGGACTTCCGAGAGAAGACGATCGAATTGAACGAAAGGGAAGCCGGATATTCGACGACGAGAACAAGCTGCGAGAAGAACTCGCGAAGCAATTGTCTGCATTTGCCAATACTGGGGGTGGGAACCTAATCCTGGGTGTTGACAACCAAGGAAAGATTGACGGTGGGATTCCTATAATCCATAAGGGCCGTCAAAGTACGAAGGAATGGCTTGAAGACATCATTCCGCATCTGACGGAATTCGAAATTCTTGGTGTTGGGGTGTTGGACATACGAGGCGAAAATCCATCCAAAATCAATCCTGACAGCGCACTGTACGTGATCGAGATTCCGGACAGCGAAAGAGCTCCACACCAATCAGCTATCGACAAGTTGTATTACGTTCGTATCGGATCGAAATCGCTTCCCGCGCCCCATCGAATTGTCGAGGATATACGTAACAGAATAAGACATCCAAGGTTGGAAGTATTTCAAGTTCAGACACATCATCCGAGCTGTGACCAAGATAAGTTCTCGGTGAGGGTAGTCATCACAATCAAGAACGCGGGTAACATTGTTGTGACTCACTCTTGCCTGGGTGTAATCGCAGATAGCCTTAGATTTCACGTAGCGGGAGTACAGGGATGTACCGTCAGGGCGGGCACGGAATTCCCGGTTTTCGATGTGGCTCACACGCTCTATCCTGCGATGGTGTATGTCGTGAACATGACGGTCACGTTTGATGGCGAACTGCAAATTGGATCACCCAGCGTCCCGGGTAGTCGGAATTTTTTCGTAGACAACCGTCCTGTCTCTGAAAAGACGCTCACTTTTACGCTATATGCTGAAAGCGCTCCGGCAAAGCGGCAGAGCTTCCCCATAGCGGATTTTGGAGTCGGTGAGGCGGAGGTGCAAGAAGCCATAGTGAAGCACTTACACGAGCGGAGTCGGCATCGGAGCTCGCCGGCTGGCGGTAGCTGGATGTCGTGACGCTTAATGACGAATTACAAATGATCAGATTAGATGAAGCGATTTCCTGACCCGGAGGTTCTTGTCTCGCTGGAAGTCGAAGAACTTGCTGGCGTTTTGTTGCTGCACTAAACAGCCGGTCCGATTCTCGTGACCTCCACCACTACAATTTCTTCAATGACCTTCGAAACTCGCCACTGTATGGCCGTCGTGATGAGAGGGTGACACTTGCGCTGATGGAAGCCTGGGATTGGCTGTGCAATGAAGGATTTATAGCGAGACGAGGTGACGACATCGGGAAATCGGCGGCTTTCATCAATCAAAATCTTCCCGCGATTTAATCCGCTGCCCACGCCGGGTACTTCCTAAGGGTCAATTGCATCCGCGAATCGCGACGAGAGTCTACGGCGCATTTCTGAGGGGTGAGTACGATACCGCTATCTTCCAGAGTTTCCGAGAGGTTGAGGTAGCAGTACGCCTCGCGGGGAACTTTCCACATGATCTCGTCGGCGAGAAGTTGATGCGAGCAGCGTTCGCGTCCGCCGAGAACAATCTGCCCGCAGGTCCTTTGTGTGATACGCAGTTGCCGATTGCAGAACAGAAGGCTATGAGCCATTTGTTTTCAGGCGCGTTTGGTGTGTATCGAAACTCCACCGCACATCGTCATGTACCCACTGAAGCGGGCGAGGCGGCCGAGGCGGCCGAGGTCATCATATTCACCAGCCAACTTCTTCGCATCGTAGACAGAGTGAGACCGCCGACACCGTAGAATCCACAAAAACATCCACAAACCGGGCCGGGTTTTGTGGATACAGCACTGATTTGCACGAATGAGCAGGAATGGCGAGAGACGCGTTTTACCCGCATGAATACTGGCGTTTTCGCTACTTCTGCACACCCCTGCTATACCAGATTTACGTATTCCTAAACCGTTGGTCGGCAGTTCGACTCTGCCCAGGGCCTCCATACTTTTCAACGGTTTGCGTTCGCTTCCCATATCCGCCTCCACAAAAATATCCACAAAGCAACTCCGGTTACTGTTTCGACGCGGTTTTCGCGTCGAGTCCAAGCATTGCGAGCAGGGCCGGATTCGCTCTTTCGATGGCATCGACGGCCTTCGCCTTGGGATTCTCCCGAACACTGGTGTAGTACTCGGTCATGCTCTCATCCCAGTGACCGGCCAGCGACTTCATGACGGCCAGAGGGACGTTCTCTTCGGCGCCGGCAGTAATCGACGTATGCCGCAATTGATAGAACAGGGCATTGGGCAAACCAGCGGCCTTGCGCAGTTTGCACCATGCCGTATCCCATCCACGCTGGGGAAGGGAAGGATCGAAGCCTTCGAGCCGACGTGCATAGAGTGGGTCTTTCACTCCCCTCTCACATCCCTTGCCTTCGCAGGCGCACGTTTTGGGGCAGATGTATTCGCGGGTATGCTTCGATAGATCAGCGGGCAGCAGATAGTGTTCCGGCTTTTCGGCACCATGCTTATAGGCAAGATCCAGCAGTCGCCTAATTCCTAGTTGTGCGATTCGATTGAGGGGGATGTCACGTTCGCCTGAATCGGTCTTCGTGGTGGCCCGGCTAATCGTGATATGGGGATAGTTGCCTTCAAGGTGAATACGCCCAAGTTGCAAACCCGAAATCTCACAGGGCCGACAAGTTGTATTCGCTGCGACCAACATGACATTGAAACATACTAGCCAACGTTTGTTTCCGATGGCAGTCTGAACCAACGTATTCAATTCTTCGGTTGTGAGCGGTTTGCGACTACTGTGCTTTGAGCCACCCTCGGACAACGGTTCATATTCTCCAATCCTGTGCCACAAGTTTGCCTCTTTCATGATGTAGCTCAGACATAGCACTTCATGATTGATCGTCCGATTCGCACAACCCTCAGCCTTCCGGGAGCGACGGAATGCGCGAATATCCTGAACCTTGACGTGCTTTAGTTTCTTCTCCCCCATGAATCGCACGATGGAGTTGAGGCACGTGCGATAACTGCGCAGAGTATTCCGGCTGACATCGACAGAGGCGAGCCACCCCTGCACGGCCTGGGCGACGGTTCGCTTCGCCAGATCGGTTGGGATGCGGTTCTTCTTTAGATCGGCCTCGAAATTCTCTTTCTCGGTCTTCGCGTCCTCGCGATCTGATTTACCCGTCGATTTCTCCCGCCAGCGACCTTCGCGGTCTTGATAGCGGAACCCGTAAACACCATTACGTTTGAAAAGATGGTCACGCTTACTTTTTGCCATGCTTCGCCTCCGGACGGTTGTGCCACCAGCGCAGTTTTGCCTCTCGTTTTGCGGGACCAGCGCAGATTGATGAACAATATTTTGTCGGCTTGCGAGTCTGCGCAATGTAGTAGGGAGTGTGACATTCTGGATTTTTACAGTATCTGAATTGTTCGTGGTGCCGGTCGAGATAAACCATTGCGTCATCAAATGGCGAGGCCGCGGGAATTACTGTGAAGTCGCGTTTTGGCTCGATAAAGTTAGCGTACAGGGCTCGAATTGCGAACAGTCGCCATTGGCGAGACCTCGAATCGGGATCGCTCCAGATCAGACGTAAGCGATCCGCGAGGGCCTGCACATATTTTGGTTCGATAACATTTGGCAGGAAGTCGGGATGTCTCTGAGCGCAGCGGTCGTGCCCATTGGCAAGATCATCTAAGAACCGCTCCATCCGCGCCTTGCTCACTAGACTTTCAGTCACGCCTTTTGTTCCCTTCTATGATGTACAGTCACTAGACATCAATAAGACCTTGACGATCCAGTGATTACGCGTAAGCTTAGACCATTGCTGCTCACCATGCAACTAAATTCTTGGGGCAGCGCAAAGATTTATTAGGAGGGATTAGCGGTGGAGCAGATACAACCGAAGTGTACGAATATTCGCGGTCTACAGCGGAGGCTCGGCGGTGAGGAAGTTATTTCGCATTGGTCACTCCGCCGATTGATCAAGGCGGGGAAGATAAACATCATTCGCATCGGAGAACGCATCCTGATTCCCATTTCTGAATGCGAGCGCATCGAGCGCGAGGGGATTCGATAACCCGCGATGCCCTCGGACGCGATTACACCGGCCAACGTCGACGCAGAGCGTTCAATCCTCGGCGGAATCCTGCTCGACAACTGCCTCCAGGATGAGGCGAAGGCAGTATTGTCGCCGGAGGATTTCTACCTCGATTCCAACCGGCGGATTTATGCCGCAATGGCTGGTCTCGCCGACGGCGGGAAACCGCTTGAACTCATCTCGCTTGCGGAAGAGTTGGGGCGACGCAAGGAATTGGAATCAGTTGGTGGGGTCGCCTACCTTACGTCCTTGACCGATGGCGTTCCGCGTCGCCAGTCAATCGAGCATCACATCCGCCTCGTCAAAGAAAAAGCCGTGCTGCGATCGGCAATCAAGGGCGCCCAGCACCTTATAGCGAGCATCGGAGACGGCGGAAACCTTGCGGTCGCGGAGGGATGGGCGACCGCAATCCTCGACCGCATTCGCAGCGGCAATAAAGTCTCCCTATACCGCAAGTTCGACGATATTCCAGACGTGTTCGATGTAGATGTAAAACCTCTCGAGTGGCTCGTTTCGGGATGGCTACCACGGAAGAGTCTTACCCTCTGGGCCGGAGCCGATGGAACGGCGAAAACCTATCTGGCGAAGTACCTCGCGCTAAAAGTTGCGCTCGGTGGCGAATGGCTTAGCCGTGAATGCTCAAAATGTCCCGTCCTATTTCTCGACTACGAGAACCCCGACCACGAAGTAAAACGGCGTCAAGACAACATGGCCGGCGGTCCCGTACCAGGACTGAAGACGTGGGGCACATGGTTGGATCAGCAGCCTCCAGCGATCGGCGATCCATTACTCCTCAGGCTTGCGGAAGAAAAACAACCGCTCTTAATCATCGACCCATTCCGCTACGCGCATATAGGCGAGGAGAACGACAGTACCGAAATGATGGCGGTGATGCGCCATCTCCGCAGCTACGTGACCGCAGGTTCCACCGTGATCGTACTGCATCACCCTGCGAAGGCAGAGGGGAGCACGGGCCGGGGCTCTACGGCGATTCGTGGCGCCGTTGACATTGCCTTCCTGCAGTCGATGGATGCCGATGGTTTAATCACGCTGGAATGCGTAAAGAACCGATTCGGTGACAAGCCTCGCGTCACCATCCGCCCCGACTTTATCAATGGAACGTTTGCAGTAACCGATGCTCCGGCCGCAATCGAGCGTCGCGATGATGTCGCTGCAATTCTCGGAACTATCACAGACACACCGGGAATGAGTCAAAGCGCGATTGTCGAGAAACTCCACATTGGGCGGACGCGCGGATTCCAACTGCTCAAGCAGAACGATGGGAAGTTATGGCGATCAGAGCGCAGCATCAGGGGCTCAATCTGCTACTTCCCAATTGGCACCGGTACCAGGAGTACCAGCGGTACCGAGCAGTACCCAGTACCAGCAGTACCGGTACCAGGAGTACCCGCCTCTTTAGAGGCGGTACTCGGTACTGGTGGGGAGATTCAGCAATGAATCAGCGCATATCACCGCAGCGTTACGGCTTCGCAGCCCTACCTGGCGGCAGGGGCCAGATCTACTGCACTCATTGCCTGAAGGTATTGGCCTCTGCGCGGCTCACCGACATGCGCAAGCACAACGGATCCAGCTATTGCGCCTTCAGGATTGCAACGGGCATCTCGACCGCGGATAAGGAACGGTTAGGGATATGAGTTACAGCGCCCGCAAGCATCGCTGTTCCGTGCCAGGATGCCGCAATCGTGGTGCTGATATGCCGATTTCGAGCGAAAAAACGCGAAATTTAGGCCGTTTTCATCTCCAAAATCGCACATTTGGGCGCTTGGATTTTGTCGGAAGAGAAATTCGACTATCGCACGGTTCTGAATTTGGAAAGCGCCAGAGATTGAGATGCCCCTTACTTATCAATGACTTAGGGAGGGTATACCCCAGGGGGCACTCCAGATCTCGCCAGCATCCTGACGCAGCACCTTTCGCCACGTTTTCGCGCATTTCCACAAAATGGGAAAACGGTTTTTTCGAATTAATTTCGCGGGATTTTCTCACGCGACTTGCGAACGGTGCCGATTTAGGAACGTCACCGGGATTCTTTAGGCCCCTACGGGGCAAGGAGCAGCGATGGACGAGCAGATTAAGGAACGATTAGAGACGTTGCAGGGAATCATCGTCGGAGTCGACCTGGAGGTCAAAAGGTTGGCACGGTTTGTGGCAGCCATGTCCGAAACCCATGATCGCCACCAGAAAGCTTTCGTCGACCGACTTGGGGACCACGATATTCAAGACTCAATTCTCGCGGATCGGTGCACAGAACTGAGCGTACGAGTCCACAAGTTGGAGGCGATTCTGCGCAGCTACGGCATTGCGGAAATGCTCGAACCGCGAAGCGAGTCGCAGGGCTAGTACTTTGGTGCGTATTGAATAAAACATTTCCACCTGAAAATGTTTTGGAGCTAAGTTACAATGGAATTGCATTTTCGTAGTAGCGATTCGAGAGCACCATTCGAGCGTCACCTAGGCTCCCTGCCTACGCCGACAATCGAACCGGCAACACTCGATACTGCGAAACCCGCCGATGTACCGCTAACGCGCCGGTCCTACCACGCGAGCGAAATCTCAAAAACACATTTTGTGTGCGTTCCCACGTCTCGCGTGGGCGCAAGGAATAGTCATCATGGAAATTAAAGAGGCAGTTTTAGCGGAAGTTAAGGCACTGGAAGCCGCCGTCGAAAAGTTCAAGAACGAAGCCGGCGCCGACGTGGGCGACCTGAAAGACAGGGTTAGGGGCATCGAAGACAAGCTCTCCAAGAGCACTTTTGGGGGCGGTTCCGGCGAATTCAAGTCGGCAGGTCGTACCGTCGTGGAGAGCGATGTCTTTAAAGATTTCGCCAGTCGGGGAATGAAAGAAACCGGCAATATCTCCGTCAAAAGTTTCTTCACAAAGACCGCGATCGTTAACGCTGAAGGACTGAATCAGCCATTGGTTCAGGCTTACCGGATGCCTGGAATTGTCGGGCCGGGCCAGCAGCGATTGACGATTCGCGATTTGCTGACCGTCACCGCCACTAACAGCAACATGATTGAGTATTGCCGCGAGGCGTCTTCGACGAATGCAGGCGCAATTCAGGGTGTCGATTCGAGCCCGGCGGCTTACGAAAATGTCGCGAAGGCTGAATCGGCCATGGCGTTCGAGCTTCTGAACGAACCTGTCAGAACTCTGGCGCACTGGTTCCCCATCTCGAATCAAGTTCTCAGCGATAGCACGGCGCTTCAGGGTTATATCGACGGCCGAGGCCGTTACTTCCTCAAGCTAAAAGAGGAAGACGAACTCTTGAATGGCACGGGATCGGGCGGACATCTGAACGGCCTTATCCAGAACGCGACCGCATACGATACCGGGTATAACGCCTCTGGCGACACTTATATCGATACCCTTTCGCACGCCATAACCCAAATTAACGACAGCCTGTACGAGGCCGATGCGATTGTCGTCAATAACAAAGACTTTGAAAAGATTCGCCTGACTAAGACGGCGGGCACGGGCATTACCTCAGGAACGTACATTCTCGGAGATCCGCGGATAGCGACTCTGCCGACCTTGTGGGGATTGCCTTTGGTCTCAACGAAGTCGATTGCTGAAGGCACATTCCTTGTAGGCGCATTCCAAATGGGCGCGGTTCTCTGGGATCGTGAGCAGGCAAGCGTAGCCGTCAGCCGCGAACATTCGGACTTTTTCGTCCGGAATATGAGTGCGGTCCTTTTTGAGGAGCGTTTGTCACTGACCGTCTTCCAAAGCGATGCGTTCGCTTATGGCAGTTATCCGGCAGCGTCGTAAGTGAATCAGGGCCGGATTATCACCGGCCCTGATTTTCAAAAAAGGAGACGAGCTTATGACGAATGAGAAAAAGGACCTACGCTTCGAAATCAAGAGCATTGCAGAAGACGGCACTTTTACCGGAATGGCGGCCGTCTATGGGAATACCGACCTTCAGGGCGACGTAATCGAGCCCGGCGCATTCACGCGCACGCTGAAAGATCACAACGGCGAAATCAAGTTGCTTTGGCAGCACGATCCGAGCAAACCACTTGGCAAGGGAAAGATTACCGACACGTCCGCGGGCCTTCAGATTGAGGGCAGGCTCGCGCTGGGAATCACCGCGGCGCGTGATGCTTACGAATCCTTGAAGGCGGGAATTGTGGACGGTTTGAGCATTGGCTATGACGTGATCCGCCAGAATGCGAAAGATGGGAAGCGGTTTCTAAAAGAGCTGCGACTCTTCGAGGTTTCGCTCGTAACCTTTCCAGCTAATCCGTTGGCCACAGTTACCGCGGTCAAGAGCGAAGACGCAGAGATTGCCGAACTCAGCGCAATTGGCGGCGCCCTCTATAGGCTTAGCCGGAAAGTGAGTTGGAGATAAGGACGGCGGCACGGGCCGGGAAGTCCGAGCCTGGCCCGTGCAAGTTCTGGAGAGAGTTGACGTTGTAAGCGGTAGCTAGGGGGTTATCTTGACAAATCTGGAGAAGCAGTTAAAGTCTGAATACGATCACTACACCCAAGCGGAGCATCCGATGGCCTGTATGGCACCACCACTGAGCGTGAAACAAGCGATCTTGGAAGCACTGAGAACACGAACGTACCGCCCCATGGAGTTGATCGAAGAACTCTCCTTGAAGGGGATCAGTGATTCCGAAGTGAAAGAGGCTATTGCGCAGCTTGTGCTTGACGGGACCATCACACTGAGCTCTGAGCGAACGCTCGCAGCCGCCGAGGATAACGCGGCTTAGGGGAACTTTGGGGACTGTCGCGCAACGGGATCAGCGGCTGCACGATGATCGGCCGAATCCTACCGGGGATGATCGAACCCCCGCCCAGCGCGACCGTGACCGAGTGTTGTATTCATCTGCGTTTCGCAGGCTCGCTGAGGTCACACAGGT
>JAVUPY010000094.1 GCA_032252755.1 Terriglobia bacterium | reverse complement strand
GTGCCGCGGCTTCCCCATGTGCCCCAATAAAAACGCGCTTGGCAGAGATCGGTTACGGTTTGTGTGCTGAGCACAATCGTCTTCAACCTGCCGAACGAAAAAAAGCCAATGGCGCGGCTATCCGGAGACCAGAACGGACTGCGTGCCTCCTCGGTTCCGGGCAACGCAGTGCTCGCGCCGGAATTGAGATGTCGGATCCAGAGCTGGGTTCCGCTGGCGCCTGGCTTGCGAGCCACATACGCCAAGTCCCTGCCGTCCGGGGAAAGCGCAAACTGTTCGGACACTTGACCGCCTGACGCGCGATCCACAACGTCTGCCGCGTAAATGTCCAGTTCGGATTGCACCACCTGGACCGCCTTATGCGCGTCCCGCCATCGTTCGTAGCCCAGCCATCCGGCTGCGAAGACCAAGATGGTCAAGGCGGCGAGTAGTAGCATTTCTCTGGTGCGATTCACGCTTCCGATATTGTTCGTCGCGCGTATGGGAACAGACCTGAGTTGCAGGTTTACGTCATGCGAGCAGGCAAAACGCTCATCGGGGTTCTTGGCCAGGCAAGTAGAAATGATTTGCGCCAGCACGGGCGGAACATTCGGATTTTCAGAAGTGATCGGCTCGATTTCTTTTTCCAGGATCGCCGTCGCGACCGAAAGTTGTGACTTTCCCTCGAACGCCCGTCGTCCCGTGACCATCTCGTACAGCACACACCCGAAGCTGAAGATGTCGCTGCGTGCATCCGCTTCTGCGCCCTGCAAGACCTCCGGTGCCATGTACTGGAAGGTGCCGACAATGGCTCCCTTTTGCGTCAGCGGCGATGCCGGCGCTGACAGGGCCTGCAAACTCATCGTTGGAGTGCTTGGACTGATCGCACCTGTGGCACCGGTGGCGAGGGCGAGTGCGGGCTTCGCCAGCCCAAAATCCATCAGCTTGGCGCCGGACCTCGTCAGCATGATGTTCGCCGGCTTCAGGTCGCGATGTATGATCCCGGCGTGGTGGGCCTTATCGAGCGCTTCGGCTATGTCGGAGGCGAGTTCGAGCGCTTCGTTGATCTTCAGCGGCCCCCGTATGAGCCGGTCGGCCAGTGTTTCGCCTTCCAGATGCTCCATCACCAGATAAACGATGCCTTCGTGCTCGCCAACATCGAACAGTGTGCAGACATGCGGATGATTCAGCGACGAGATCACCTTCGCTTCGCGCTCGAACCGCTGCTTCAGATCGGGATTGTCCGAGAGATTGGACGGCAGCACCTTGACCGCTACAGTTCGGTCCAGACGTGTATCGCGTGCGCAATACACTTCTCCCATGCCGCCGGCCCCGAGAGGCGACACGATTTCATAAGGACCCAGTCGAGTTCCAGCGGAAAGCCCCAATCCCCACTCCCGGAAAGAGTGGACGGATTCTACTCCAAAAGAGAACGCCGCGATGAGCCAAAACGTGCCAACCCCGGACCTCGAGTGGGTGCGATCCAGTGGAGAGAGTAATCGTAATGTTACACTTTCCGTCCGTACAAATTGGTTCTTAGCCGATTGCGTGAGCCATCCGCTATGGTGAGAAAGGCAATCATGTTCGCTCGTAAAGGACTTCTGATAACCCTGTTGTTTGTGTCGCTCGTGGCCGCTCTCGCGCAAACCGTTCCGCAACCAAGCCGATACTTGTACGTCTGGGCGAGGTCCGCAGACACAAGCCAGCCGGATTTTCTCGCGGTCGTGGATGCTTCGCCTTCTTCCCCAACATATGGCAAGGTGCTTAGCAGCGTCTCGACCGGCGTTCCGGTGAACCTTGCGCACCACACCGATTACGAAATGCCGGCGGGAGGAATTCTATTTGCCAATGATTATTCGTCCGGCCTGACGTTCCGCTTCGATCTGCACAATCCGCTTGCGCCTAAGCTGTTAGGAATTTTCGGCAATGCCGGACCTTATTCACATCCCCACTCATTTGCTCATCTCGCGAACGGTCACGTACTGGCAACCTACCAGATGAAAGGATTTATGAATAAAATGCCGGGAGCGCTGGTCGAATTAGACGGCAACGGCAAGCTAGTGCGTTACAGTGACGCTGCTGATCCGGCGGTTGACAGTTTTATCCGTCCTTACAGCCTGGCGGTGGTCCCTGCGCTCGACCGGGTGGTGACGTCGAGCACCGACATGTATGGCGCCGGTACAAGTCACGTATTGCAGGTGTGGCGATTATCGGACCTGAAGCGCATCAAGACCATCCGGCTGCCGATAGGACCGGGTAGAGTCGACGGAACGAGCGCAGCGGAACCACGTGTCTTGCAGGATGGCAAAACGGTGCTGGTCGAAGCGGAAAACTGCGGCCTCTATCGCATCGTGGGGCTCGGAAGCGATAACCCATCAGTTGAACTGGTCTATGACGCCGGCGTCGGCACAGCTTGCGGGGTTCCTGCGGTCGCCGGACATTTTTGGATCGAGACATTAAGCCACGGCAAACCGCAAATGCCGCTGATCAACCTGGGAGGGGGCGGCGATGCCGGTCATTCCATGGGACCACAGGAAGGCAAGGAGTCTCATGCGGTGGTAGCGCTCGACGTCTGCGATCCGGCAAAGCCAGTGGAGGTCGGGAGGGTGGATCTGGGTCCTCAGGACTATCCGCATTGGCTTTCTGTAGACTCCACCGGTAAGCGCGTCGTGCTTACTGGCTTTGAAAACCTGCAGAACCAGGTGGTGATCATCAACATTGGCGACAAAGGCGAACTCACCATAGATTCCCACTTTCATGACGCCCAGTCTGGTGCCGAAGCTGGCATTCGATTTGCCAGAGAACGCTGGCCGCATGGCGGAACAGGAGCGGCCGTGCCACATGGTGCAGTATTTAGCGGCAACTGAGCCTGCCAGTCCTCGTTAACAATAAATTGCGCAACTGTACCCCGTTGATACTTTCCTGCGGCAACAAACACCGCGACATTACCACGGGCTGGCACAAGTGATGGTTGAAGGAGGGTCAAAGTTGCAAGGCAGTTCGCCGCCAGCGACCTGTCTTGCAACTCATCCTCACCGCACCTGGGCAAGTCATAATGGGCAGTGGTCGGCGATTCGGAGGCTAATGAGGATAATGAATCGCAGTCCGTTGGACTCGCCCAATCCACTCTCGTGAAGGTCCTTTTAGTTATTCCGCTTGAGCAGGAACGCTCGGCACTTATCGCCTGAAGGCCACGATCGCCTGTACCTGTCCCAAATCGCGGAGTCGCTTCGGCAACAAGCCGATTCAACTCCTATGTCGCCGGAAAAAATCGGTCACACTTTGAAGCAGCTCGGGATGCGTTCGCATCGCCTGAGCAGCATCGGGCGCGGCCTCATGCTCCTGCCTCCAACTGTGGAACAGCTGCACCGCCTGGCGCGATCTTTTGAGGTCCTCGAGCCCGCACCCGACCGCTGCGAGGCATGCCGCAATCTCGCCCCATCGGCCGACGGTGCATGCCGGAATGTCGGTGATGTCGGTTTGTCGGATCCTGCGCAATCGGAAACCGCAACGGAGCCGGCCTAATGTTCCCACCGAGGTATGCGACATCAGCGCGATCGCCACCCATTTCCGCCGAGGCTGGAGTGGCGGGATTCACCGCGTAACCGGCATGTCGGAATGTCGGTGATGTCGGTTTCGCAAGGACGAACAAGCCTAACGGCCGTGTCGGAATGCCGGTTCTGTCGGATTTTCGCATGGATACAGGTCGGGATGACCGGTACCCGTTACAGCTCGCAGGTTTGCGGGTTCTGCTGTGTTGACAACCTTCGGAGTGTGAACTCCCGTTCCGGCAAAGTCCGGGCTAATGTTGCTCATTGACAACTGAATAATTAAAGATAGGCGCCGAAGGCAGAACTGCGGCTGGCTCCGAACCATAAGAAAGGATCCGAGCCAGCCGCAGGAATCGTTTTAGATGGGCTGTCGACCGGTGGCGCAGCCCACCGCTTCCGCCCGTCACTTCTCGAGAACCCCCACCACCACCCCGGATGGACTTGCCTGGTCGTGATACACGCGTTCCGTGGCCTTCTTGAAATCCGACAACTTGGCGTTGGGGATATCGGTGAAGGTCTGCGGATTGACGTCGGCCAGCGGGAACCACGAGCTTTGCACCTGGATCATGATGCGGTGCCCGCGCCGGAACGTGTGATTGATGTCGGGCATGTCGAAGTTCACGGCCTCAACCTTGCCCGGTTTCATCGGCTCCGGATGCTCCCAGCTGTTGCGGAACTTGGCACGCATCGGTTCGCCTCGCACCAGCATTTCGTAGCCGCCCATTTTCTCCGTGGGCACTGGAACGTCGGTGAGGTGCTGCCTTTCCTGCGGATGCTGCCCGGCTGCTGGCTGCCCCGGCTCCGGGTAGTCCGTCGGAAAAACGTCGATCAGCTTCACCACGTAGTCCGAATCGGTTCCGCTGGTGGATACGAACAGGTGCGGCGAAACCGGCCCCGCAAAGGTCACGTCTTCTTCCAGCGGATCGCTCTCGTACACCAGCACGTCCGGACGCCGCGCGTACGTGCGCTGGTCAGCCACCATGTATTCCTGTTCCGTCCGCCCCAGGTCGGTATAAGGAATGAACGGCACCGGACGCAGCGGATCGCTCACGTACTCGTCGAACGACTGCTTCTCCGTGGGCCGATCGAACGACAATTTGCCGTTCGCGTGCAGGTACAGTGTCTTCTTCGCAGCGTTTTTCGGCGGCCATTCGTCGTACTTGCGCCAGACGTTGGTCCCGGTCTCGAACATGTACGCTTTAGGCAGCTTGGCATCGACGTTGCCCTTCAAATACTGCTCGAAGAACGGGAACACGATGTGCTCGCGCCAGAATTCGCCGGTCGCGGAATCGAATTGCACGCGCCCAAGGCTCGCTCCCTGGATGTACGCCCAACCGCCATGTACCCATGGCCCGACGACCAGCCCGCTCCAGGCATTCGGGCTTTGCTGCTCGATCGCGTGGAAGGTCTTGAATGGCCCGCTGAGGTCTTCGGCGTCGAACCATCCGCCGACGACCAGCACCGCGCACTTGACGCCGTGCATGTGCCGCGAGAGGTCGCGCGCCTGCCAGTAGGCGTCGTAGGTGTTGTGGTCCATCTGGTCGTTGAAGAGCCAGTTGTTGATCAGCGGTTTCAATTTCGAGGTCGGCAGATACTTCAGGAAGAAAGCGTAGCCATCGTTGGTGCCGTACTCGTAGGGCTGAAACGCACCTGCTTTCGGCGGAAGTTGCGGCTCACCACCGGTACCGGTGCAAGGCCGCGTGCTGCACGCTACAGAATCGCGCGGCTTGAACCCGCTGTAGAAGCCGAAATTTGCCGCGACCTGGAATGCTCCGCCGTGGTATCCGTCGTCGGTGAAGAACAGGTCGGTCATGGGAGCCTCGGGCGAGGCCGCCTTGATCGCCGGGTGTGAGTCGATAATGCTCGCCGAGGTGAAGAATCCCGGATACGAAATCCCCCAGATCCCGACCTTGCCGTTGTTGTTCGGAATGTTCTTCAGCAGCCACTCGACCGTGTCATACGTGTCGGTGCTCTCATCCACATCCTGGTTCGTTTGCGGATGGTCGATGTGTGGCCGCATCTCCATGAACGTACCTTCCGACATGTAGCGCCCGCGAACGTCTTGAAACACGAAGATGTATCCGGCGCGGTCGAACGACTCCGACGGGCCGAGACGCGTCCGGTAGTTGTCCTCGCCGTAAGGACCGACCGTGTACGGCGTACGTGTCATCAGGAACGGATACGGGTGCGAGGTATCCTTCGGCACATAAACGGAAGTAAACAGCCTTTTGCCGTCGCGCATGGGAATGCGGAACTCATATTTCGTGTAGTGCGCCTTTACGTCGAACGGCGGCGGAGTCGGCCGATCTTGCGCGGAGGTCATGCCGGCGAGCACGAACAACAACAGAAGCATCCCGGCCACAACGTGAGACACACGTCGAAACGCGATCATGGAGGCATCCTTGGCTTGAGAGGACTTGGGAAACTGGACAGGGTATCACTACTCACCTCGCGGCGCGAATATTCGCGGCGAATGCCTTACCGGTTCTGAACATTCGGTTTACCTGGAACCTTCTCGCACCAGCCACGCATTGATCTGCTCTTGCCATTCCGGTCCCCAGCCGCGATCGTGTTCCGCCAGTTGCCGGACATGCTTATTGGCGCCTGCGCTCAGTGCCGTCCGGTCGTACTCCACCGCAACGTTCGTCTTCTCTCCCTCGGGCGTCAAACGGATCGTGATCACCGTGACCAGGGTGTCGGGAATCACGTAAACGTATTGCACCCGCCCGGCTTTGAGATCGAACTCCGTGTTCACCCATGGCACCCGATACGGTCCGTGCGCGACGGTAAAGACCATCCCCTCTTGGTCGGCCGTCGGGTTGGGAAAAACAAAATGTGGATTCCATCCCGGCGCCCACACCCGCTCGCGGTCTGCGCCCATCAGCGGCGCAACCTTTTCCATCGGACCGTTTGCGACGAACTCGAACTTCGCCTCCGTATGTTCAATCGGATCCTCCGACCGCCTGGCGAAGTGCTGGTGAAAGTGAGCCACAACGTCGATCCCCGCCACCCTCGGCACCACGATCGCGGCCACACCGACAAACAGTCCTAACGCAAACCCGCCTGCACCTTTCATTCCGCCGTCTCCTTCGAATGGTGGGTATTGCTCTCCTTCAGGTGATGGCTGTCGCTCGCGCGCAACTCGAGTCCGTAAATCCGCTTCAGCTCCGCAATCTGCCCCAGCGTTGGTCTCGAGAACGGTGCCTTCCCTTCAAAGGCGTGCAACACGATGCCCTCCAGCAGGTCGCCCAGCGTAAGATCCTTCAGCTCCGCCAGCGCCTTCAGCACCTTGAGCAGCCGCTTTTCCAGCCGAACCCCCGTCTGTACCCGCTCGATTTCGATCATGTCCTTCCTCACATTTAGTGTACCTATGTACCTAGGTACTTTTCAAGTCGAAGAAAAATCGAGGGTTTATTACTCCGTAATATTCCCGAGCACCAAGGTGAGTACCCGTCCGTGCTTTGACGGAAACCCTTACTGGACGCATGATTTCATTGACGGCACATTCGTGTTGCCGAATCTTTGCTTCATATTTGGAGGCAATTAAGTTGCGCAAGATTACTGTAGTGGTCATGGTCATTCTGGCATCCTGCCTGTTCGCAGTCGCCCAGGACAACACCAACAAGGCCGAAGTGTTCGGCGGTTATCAGTACACCAACATTGACGACCTGGGCTCCGGCATTGGCCGTCAGAGCTTCAACGGCTGGAACGCTGCCGTGAGCGGCTATTTCAATAACAACTTCGGCATTACCGCCGACTTCTCCGGCGCCTACAAGTCCATCTCTGGCGTCGACACCAAGGTTTACACCTACATGTTTGGTCCGACGCTTCGCGTCCCCATGGATAGGGCGACCCCGTTCGTGCATGCCCTGTTTGGTGGCGGACACGCCAGTTTCACTGAAACCGGCTTCGGAAGCGCCACTAGCAATGGCTTCTCCTATGCTTTTGGCGGCGGACTTGACGTGAATGCGTCCAGCAACTTCGCCATCCGTATCGGCCAGTTCGACTATCTCGGCACACGGTTCGAAGGCACCAACTTCAAGAATTTCCGTTATTCCGCCGGTGTCGTGTTGAAGTTCTAATTGGGCCCGCGGTTCGGCCTGGTCTTTGTAGACGTAAAGATCAAAAGAAGAGCCTCTCGCTCCTGGGCGTGAGGCTTTTTCCCTTGATACAACGCTTCCGCGCCCCACCTCTGCTGCAGCCAGCGGATGTGGACTTCATTGCGACAGAAAAAAGGCGCCGGCCGAAGCCGGCGCCGAGGACTGCCCTTGCGGGCAATCTAGAACTGGAGCCGCAATCCCCACTCGAGTTGCCGTGGCGCGCCGAGTTGGAACATACCGCTACCCAAACCCGCGCGGTTCGCCTGGCCCGCGTAGTTCGTGCCAAACGCTCCGCCGGGTTGCAGCGAGGTATCCACCGCAGTGGATGAAGAGATCGCAAAATTGGCGAAGTTCAGTACGTTGAACGCAGACACGCTGGGCTCGATCACGAAGTGCTCGCCGACCTTGATTGGCCATGCGAACTTCACGTCGAGAATCTTCAACCAGTCGTTGCCCACGATTCCCTGGGCGGCGGTGGGATCGTAGGTATCCATCGTCGCTCCCAGTGCTACGAGTTGCGCTTGCGTCATCAATCCGGCGTCGATCAGGGCCTGGCCTGCCGGAGTAATGGCGTTGACGTGACTCTGGTTGTAGGCCGAGATCATGCCTGAGACTCCACTCGGACTCACTCCTCGCATGAACGAACCGAGGTTCTGGCCGGGCAGGACGTCACCCGTCGTTCCGTCACCTGTCCAATCCGTGTGGAAGATTTCACCGGGACGGGACTGGTCGGCCATTACGATCGTTCCTGGCAACGGCGAATTGAAGTGCCCAATGAAGCTCAAGAGCGGACCGTGCGGCAGATTGAACACAGTCCCGAAGGTGAACTGGTGGGTACGATCAAAGGAAGTCGGGCCGAAGAAACGCAGCGGGTTACGCTGATCCGTCGCGGTCGGCAGGAAATCCTGATCGGCCCCGAGGCTGTCGAACCGCGACAGCGAGTACGAGACCTGGATCGAAGTGTTCGGCAGGAAGCCCAGTTTCATCGACTGCTGCCGGAACGAAACCTGCAACGCGTTGTACACCGAGCGACCAATCGGGAAGAACATGCCATTCGACCCGTAGTAGTCGTTGATGCCTGCGAATGCAGCTCCCTGATCCGGCGAAAGTCCGTAGGCCTCAGCGGGGTACCCGCCCAGGTAGGTGACGCCAGAATCGAGACCCCTGTTGGCAAAGTCATCTATTGTGAGGGGCGTGGTTATGGCAGTGTCTGGGTTGGACCCACCGGGACAGCCGGCTAACCCTTGCTGTATGGATGACACGCCACAGTCAGATAGCGTCGCCGCAATCGCGTTCTGGGCCGCTGTCTTATTCAGGTACCGCGAATCACCCACGTGATTGGTGTCCACATTTACCAGGTAGTGCAAGCTGACGTTGCGGATGTAGTCCACCGACAGCACCGCGCTATTCCACAACTGCCGCTGCATTCCAACGTTCATCTGCCACGAACGCGGGCTGACGTAGTTCGGTGCGAACATGCCCGAAGCTGACAGATTTTCGCCGACATAGCTCGGGTTGGTCGTAACCCCGGCCGCTGCAACCGCCTGCTGATATTGCGCTTGCAGCGCCGCAACGTCCGCCGCCACGTTGCCAATCGGCTGACCGCAGATCTGCGTGGCAATGTCCTTTCCGGTCGGCGTCGTTGTTACAGACTGTCCACCCGGGAACGAGACCACACCCTTGGGGCAAATGTTGGCACCGTTATTGGATTCGTTGAAGAACAGTCCGGTCGGTAACCGGTAGGGCCGATCGAACAGAACGTTGTTGAAGACAGCGTTTTCCCAATACAAACCACCACCCGCACGAATCACCATCTTGCCAGTATGCGTCGGGTCCCATGCAATACCGATCGTTGGACCAAAGTTGGCGTTGGGCTGGTTTACACGCCCGCCGTACTTGCCATTGCCGAAGTTGTCCATCAGGTTTCCGCTGCACGGCGGTTGCGGATCGAAGTTCGCCGCGTTGATCGCCGAGCACGGAATCGCCGCCAGGTCAGAGTCCGTCCGCCCAGTGTCACGGTTGTAGCGAAGACCCGCTGTCAACGTGAAGTTCGGTTTGATCTTCCATGTGTCGCCGATGTACAGCGACAGGCGATGATCGTATTGACCACCTGCGGGATACCCGAACGCCGGCCGCTCCGTGTTGAAGCCCTGGCCGTTGCCCATGACTATCACCGCCGTCGGATAGTTCAACGGATTCCCTTCGCCCCCCGGGAACGGTCCCGCAGCTGCCCCGGGATCGCCACCCAGACCTTCGACGATCGGACCCAGACCTATGAACGACGCGAATCCGCCGCCCAGAATCGAGTTGAAGCTGACTCCGTAACGGATGATGTGCGAACCCCAGCTCTTGCTGCCGTCATACTTGATCTGTTCGTTCCGCTGGAACGTCGCCTGCGGCGCAAGGTCGTTAATGCCCCAGCGCACACCCGGGCTGGTGAAGGCGATGCGGCAGTCGCACTGCCACTCCGACAGCGGAGCACCCACTGCCGCCGACGCATCATTGATATGGTTCTGGAATTTCAGGTACCCGAAACGGATCGAGTGCGTCCAGCTCCCGGTCGTGAAGTCCAATCCAATGGCATGTGATGGAACATTGTCCAGGTTCGCGTAAGGCTGGTAGTTCGGCAGGTTGCTGCCGATCGCCGTTGCGTTGTCATAAGTGAACTTGTAGAACAATTTTGCCGATCCGAACAGGTTGTAGTCCAGACGTCCCGTCACCTGTTTTTCCCGGAACGGCGCCTGATAGCCGCCATCCAGGGTATCGAAAGGCGCGGTATACGTCACGGGCGCGAACAGGTGCTGCAATACGCGCTCGCCGGCAACAAAGAAGAACAGCCGATCCCTGATGATCGCGCCGCCCAGCGATCCGCCAACGTCGTTGCGCTGGAAGTAGTTGTCCTGCCCACCGGGGAAATTCGCTACTCCCGCTCGCTTATCGCGGAACAGGTAAAAACCGTCGCCGTGATAAGTATTGGTACCGCTCTTCGTCGCGATATTCACCGCGCCCGAAGATGTCAGCTCCGTCGAAAAGTCCAGCGACGACTGGCTGATCTGGAATTCCTGTACCGATTCCGCCGGCGGGTTATAAGTCGTGCTGCCCACCGTCTCATCGCTGATATCGAGTCCGTCGACCTCGATGCGTGTCGTGCGCCCCTGTCGTCCACCTACCGAAACGCCCAAGTAACCGGTTTTCGTGGGGTCGAAGTTGCTGGCGTCCTGTATCTGCACCCCCGGTTCAAGCTGCGCGGATGCCAGGAAGTTGCGTCCATTCATCGGCAGGTTTTCGATCTGCCGGCTCGTGAGCACTCCCTGCACCGTAGCCTGTTCCGTGTTCACCTGCGCCACGCCGGCTTGTACTTCCACCGTCTGGTTCGATCCGGCAACCCCCATTTTCAGATTTCCGGAGGCAATGTTTCCGATGGAAACGACCGTGTTCAGCTCCGACGTCGCGAAACCCGACTTCTCCGCGCGCACCTTGTAGTTGCCTGGAGACAGCGGACCTGAGTTATACGCGCCCGAAGATGTCGTGGTCAGCGTCTTCTTCTGGCCCGTATCAACGTTCGTGATGGTGACTGTGGCGCTCGGTACTACCGCGCCGGAAGGATCTGTAATGGTTCCTGAGATTGAGCCCGCCTGGATCGTCGCCTGTCCGAACAAAGAACTTGGAACGAGCAGGAAAACGGTAACAAGCAGGCACGCAAAGAGTGAAAAGCGCCTAAACACGAGGGAGTGTCTAGAGGTCATTCCTTTCCTCCAGGTTTCAGGCCGTGATGTGATCGCAACGAGAGCTGCGCGGACAGCCGACGCGAACGGAGAGAAGGGAGTGTGGCTGCCCGGTCTTGATCCCCACACTGCCAATTCTTGGGGTGAAGAATGGCACGAAGTTGGCCAAAGAACTCGTCGACAACTTCTTGAAAACTAGTTACTTAAGAGTAACACTATCGTGCAACTCTGGAGTGGTATCCGAAAAGTCGTAGGACCGCCACCGAAGAGGCGCGCCAATACGTGCCCGTTCGGCCCGCTTTCGCGACGTAAGGTGTACAACCTAAGTGCTTACGTTTACAGATGTTTACAAATGTTAGTAGAAGACGAGAACCGGGGCTGCAAAACCGCTGTCACTCTGAATATTAGATTTACGTTATGACTGGGTTCGTATTTACTATTTCATAATCAGCGACTCTGGATCGCTCCCCCATCGTGCCCCGATTGCGCATTTTGCCAGGTAGGACTTTTTCTGCAACCGAGCACGTGCCCCTCGATGCAGGCCCAGCCGCCCTCAGTCCGGGTCCCCACGAACTCTGTTCCGGAGGTGATCGCTTGGCACGGCGAGCGAAAGCTCGCCTCATTTTTCTGAGGAGGATTCTCGCTTGCCCTAATCTCCCGCAAGGGCCGAAACTGAGACGAAACTCGCGGCTTCTGCTTCCGCGGCATCGATCAGGTGCAATCGCTTCGAATCAATCGGGATCGGGTTGGGGCTCAGCGATGGCGCATCATCATAGGTTCTTCCGTCGAGTTCGCGCCCGTAGAGATGCTTACCTCCGCGTCCTCAGCATCATCCGCGTTAGGCCCCCGCCTTTCTCGCTTTGAGAAAATTCTTGTCAAGCCCCCGCAAATCTGGATTCCGCCGCAAATTCCTGATTCCGTTCGTAATAAAGTCTCGCCCCCGATGTCACACCACCCCACCCCAATTTGCTATTCTGAAAATAGGGAGGAAGTTGGGAGCCTTCGCTGGCGGGAGGTGCGCGACCGAGGTCGAGACTCTGGTGCAGGCGTTTCTGTCGTGGTCTCTAACTTTCGACTTTCGATTTGCGACTGCTACTTCCCCGGTGACCGCGGCCCGGCACCCGGCACCTGGTACCCGGCACCTATTTATCGGTATTTCGCCCTTTGTTTTCACAGTTTTACGACGAAAATTTCCGTAAGTGTTTGAAAACAGATATTCGCCAAAATGGGGGGTGGGGGATATTCCACCGGATTATCCCTGGAATCAGCGGTTTGCACGTGAGGTATTTGCTCCGATTGAGTCATTGCAGCCGTTGCAGTCCGATGACACGATGGCTCGATCGCACGATGAGTTATGGGTCATAAGCACTGGGACAATCCGATGGAACGTACCGCGCCGGAAGGCGCGCGCGTCCCCGCCGGCTACACCGTTGGCGGCCTGACCATCCGTCCCGCTACCGTGCTCGCCCCAATGGCCGGAGTCACCGACACCGTCTTCCGCCGCTTCATCCGCGAGATGGGTGGCTGCGGACTCATGATGACCGAGTTCACCTCCGCCGACGGCGTCCTGCGCTCGAAGGACAAGAAGGCCAAACGTTACCTCCACTTCTACGAGGACGAGCACCCCATCGCCGCGCAACTGTTCGGCTCCAACCCCGACACCCTGCGCGACGCCGCCGCGATGATCCAGGACCTCGGCTTCGACCTGGTTGACCTCAACCTCGGCTGTCCCGCCAAGAAGGTCGTGAAGTGCAACGGGGGCTCCGGGCTGCTCCGAGATCTCCCGCTCATTGGAAAAATCTTCGAAACCGTTCGCGCCGCGGTGACGATTCCCTTCACGGTGAAGTTCCGCGCCGGATGGAACGACAAGGAACTCGTCTACATCGAACTCGCGAAACTCGCCGAGCGCTGCGGACTGAACGCCATCGCCATGCACGCGCGCACCCGCGAGCAAGGTTACAGCGGAAACGCCAACTGGGACTGGATTCGCGACCTCAGGCAGGCTGTCTCGATCCCCGTCGTCGGTAACGGCGACGTCCGCTCACCCGAGGACGCCGCGGCGATGGTCGCGCACACCGGTTGCAATGCCGTAATGATCGGCCGAATGGCAGCCTCGAATCCCTGGATCTTCCGCCAGATCGAGCAGTACACCGCGACCGGAACCTACGATGTCCCAACCGAGGCCGACCGCTATGCCATGATCCGCCGCTACTTCTCCATGCTGATCCAGGAAGGCTACAAGGACGCTCCAGGAAAGATGAAGCAGTTCGCCTCCTGGTTCACCCACGGCGTCCAGAACGGAAGCCACCTGCGCAAGGTCATCTACGACGCCAGGGACGAGCACACCATCCTGAGCGAAGTCGAGCGCTTCTTCGAAGAGCGCCTCGCAAGTGCAGCACCGGAGCCGGTGGTAGTGTCCAAAGTCCTCTAACCACCGAGGCACAGCGCCACAGAGAAGGTGAATCATAAAAGCCTATATTTTGGGCTTTGGATTTCAAACCTTTGTGCCTCTGTGTCTCTGTGGTGAATTGGCTCTTTCCTTCAGCACGCACTTAAGTGATCTCCGTCACGCGGGATTTCGGCGGAATTGCCGAAGATATGCTGGTGGAAACTCCCGGTGAGCATCAGCGCAGAACTCCGCGCTACAAACTCGACCTTCGATTGAAAGTCATCTATCGCCGCAACGGACTGAACCAGTCGGCGTTGGCACGCGGACAGGACGTGAGCGAAGGCGGAATGGCAATGTTCGTCCCCCTCGACTTCCGCAAGGACGACCCCCTCGAAGTCGAGTTCACACTCCCGCAGTCGCGCCTTCCGCTGCGCCTTCACGCTGTGGTCCGCAACAGCGACGGACATCGCTACGGTCTCGAGTTCCTCGACCTCACCGACGCGCAGAAGCAGGAAATCACGCGGATGTGCGAAGCGATGGTCCGAGCCTGACCGCGGATTGCGTGGACTTTGGACGATAACTGAATCGCTCTACGAGCCCTGGGTTGGATTCGCCACGAATGCGCCCTTCTCGTCCTGCGTGACATAGATCATCGGCGTTCGCGGCTCGTGGGTGAAGATGCAGAGCCACTGCTGCGGAACCGCTTCGTCGTAGAACTTGTGGCGGTTGTCGATGCACCCGATCGGATCAAGGTCGTATCCCATTACCCAAGTCGGAGGAAGATGCGATGCGGTTGGAATCAGATCGCCGATGTAGCATGCACTCTTGCCACCGCTGCGCAGGATGACTGACTGGTGATGGTGCGTGTGTCCGGGAAGCACGCGGACAGAGATTCCCGGACAGATCTCGCGATCGCCGGAGATCAACTCCATCTGGCCGGACTCGATCAGTGGATTGTAGTTGTCGCTGATATAGCTGACGCGATCGCGTTCGTGCTGCTCCTGCGCGTGTTCCCACTCGCCGCGCTGTACGTAGTACTTCGCCCTCGGAAAGGTCGCGACCGCGCGTCCATCTTTGTAGTACGTGTTCCAGCCGCAGTGATCGAAATGAAGATGCGTATTGATGACGATATCGACTTCGTCGGGCGCGATCTTCGCCTCTTCGAGTTGGGTCAGCATCTGGGCGCGATTGCCGTAGATTCGCTGCAGCTTCTCGCTGAGCTTGTTGCCGATTCCGGTCTCGATCAGCACCGTTCGCTCGCCGGTCCGAACTACGAGCGTGTTGAGCTCCATGTGGAGGCGATTCATCTCGTCGGGCGCGAACTTCTTCTCCCACAGCACCTTCGGCACGACGCCGAACATCGCGCCGCCGTCGAGGTAATAGCCGCCATCGTTTATCAGAGTGAGTTCGAAGTCGCCAAGAGTAATTCGAAGCATAAGAGTAGTTTGTGGATCGTGAATCGTAGATCGCAAAGCGTTCGCAGAACCAATGATTATAGATGCGCAAGCGCCTTCGCCGACGCGCGCTTTACAATGGCTGCGTGCAACTGGACGACACCATCGTCGCGATCGCCACTCCGCCGGGACGGGGAGGGATTGGAGTGGTGCGCATCGCCGGATCCGAGTCGAAGGCGATGGCTTCGGGACTGGTGCGTCTCGCCGGCGGCAAGCAACTTGAGGCTGGGCGGGCACACTTCGGGGAGTTGATAGAACCGGAAACCGGAGATCGCGTTGACGAAATAGTCGCGACGTATTTTGCCAAGCCGCATTCCTATACGACCGACGATATCGTCGAGATCTCCTGCCACGGAGCGCCGGTCGTTTTGCGCCACGTCGTCGAGCTCGCATTGAAGCGCGGCGCGCGATTGGCCGAACCCGGCGAGTTCACGATGAGAGCATTCCTCAACGGCCGAATCGATCTCACGCAGGCGGAAGCGGTTCGCGACCTGATCGAGTCGCAAACGCTGTACCAGGCGAAGGTCGCGGCGCAACAGTTGGAGGGAGCGGTATCGCACCGCCTGCAACCGACGAAGGACAAGCTGATCGAGCTAATCGCGGTGATGGAAGCGGGAATCGATTTTGCCGAAGACGACGTCTCGGTGATTCCGGGAGAGCAGATCCTCGCGCGCATCGCCATAGTCCGTGAGCCGCTGGAACAACTGCTCGCGAGCTTCGATTACGGCAAGGTTGTACACGAAGGGCTCACGCTGGCAATTGTCGGTAGGCCAAATGTTGGAAAGTCCAGCCTGTTCAACCGACTGGTTGAGCGCGAACGTGCCATTGTCACGGCGACGCCGGGCACAACGCGTGACCTGGTTACTGAAACAGTCGCGATCGGCGGACTTCCGGTACGGCTGATCGATACTGCGGGGATTCGGCAGGCGCTGGACGAAGCCGAGAGCATCGGGATCCGGAAGTCGATGGAGGCGCTTGCCGATGCCGATCTCGTGCTGGTCGTGCTGGATGCTTCCCAGCCGTTGGAGGAGACGGATCGCGAGCTTTTGCGCGATCTCGGACAGCGCCCGGCAATTGCGGTTGGAAACAAGATTGACCTCGCGACCGCTGGCTCCGGCGAGATCAGTGCGCTGGCAGCAGTCTGCACATCGGCAACTTCTGGTGAAGGCATTCCGAGGCTACGCGAACTGATCCTGCAGAAGATTGGTGGCGATGGCACGCAGATCGAATCTGGTTTCTTGACGAACGTTCGCCAGCAGGACCTTGTTCAGAAGGCGCTGGCGGGACTAGACGCGGCGAGCAAGGCGGTATCCGCAAAAACACCGCATGAAATGATCCTTCTCGATCTCTACAATACGTTGCGGCCTCTGGACGAGATCACGGGAGCGACTACCGCAGACGATATCTTGAACCGAATTTTTTCCACATTCTGCATTGGAAAATGACTAATATATTATTTAACTTGACTTATAAATGTATGTTTGAATAATATGTTATGTATGATTGGGCTGAAAGAGATTGGTAAGCGCATCGCCTCTGGCCGCAAAGAGAGCAGGCTCACCCAGCTCGAGCTTGCTACCAGAGCGGGCGTCAGCCGACCGACCATTGATCTACTCGAGAACGGGCGCGCAGCGGAGATTGGGTATTCACGGCTTGCCCGGATTCTCTCTGTTCTTGGGTTGGAATTTCAGCTCCAGGCTGTTTCGCCTCAAAGGCCCACACTCGACGATCTTCTGAAAGAGGACTCTGAGAATGATTAGAGTGTGGACGGAAAATCGCACAGCAGGCGTCCTGGATCGAAACGGACAGCGCGGAAGTACATTCGTCTATGAACCAGGCGCAGACTCGGAGCGTGCTGTCTCTGTGACCATGCCTGTTCGTCTGGAGTCCTGGAATACACCACTGGGCGTGGCTCCGATTTTTGAAATGAACTTGCCGGAAGGCGCGTTGCGCGAGCGCTTGCGGTTGGCGTTCGCGAAAGCCACAGGCACATTCGATGATCTCGACTTGCTGAGTATTGTCGGTCGCTCTCAGCTTGGGCGCGTACGCTTTACCGGAATGGATGACCAACTCGATGAGGGGGTTCCTTTCCAGTCGGTCGATGAGATTCTTTCGAGCCGCAGGGGTGGTGAGCTTTATCGCTATCTGCTCGAAAAGTTTGCGACGTATTCCGGAATCAGCGGTGTGCAGCCGAAGTTTCTGGTTCGCGATGAGGGAACATTCGCCGTGAATCAAGACATGAAGCGGACGTTATCGCCGTCCTTCAGAGGCGCGACACATATCGTGAAATTCTGGGATCCAGCGGAGTTTCCGCAACTCGCGGCTAATGAATTCTTCTGCCTGAAAGCCGCGGAGCGTTGCGGCTTAACCGTGCCATCACACAGGCTTGCTGAAGACGGAAGTGCGCTGGTCATGGAGCGCTTCGACTTGCGCCCGGACGGAACGTATTGCGGCTTCGAAGATTTCTGCGTGCTCAATGCTCGTCGAACGGACGAGAAATATCGCGGCAGTTACGAAACAAACGTGATGAAGAGGTTCCAGCAATTTGCCATTTCACCCAAGGTATTGGAGGAGAGCCTCCAACTCTTCACACTCATTGCATTGAACTGTGCCATTCGCAATGGTGACGCACACTTGAAGAATTTCGGAATCGTTTACGACGATGTCATGGGAGAGGCTCATCTAGCTCCTGTCTATGACCTCGTAACTACGTCTGTCTATTTGCCGCAAGATCGCATGGCTTTGACCTTGAACGGCACGAATCAATGGCCGACTGCGAAAGACCTCATCCGCTTCGGAGAAGGGCGATCACTCGGAACAAGACGTGCGTTGGTCGAAATCCTTGAACGCGTTGGTCAGGCACTGTCAGACACCACGAGAGACGTCGAGAACCACAGCACGGAGCATCCAGAGTTCGCCTCCGTCGCACATGGAATACTGGCACAGTGGGAGCAGGGGCGAATGTCATTGCGGTTTGAAAAAAGTTAGAATGCCCAAGTCAGCTTCGCGAACCCGGACAGAATGAGACATGGTGGACAGAGAAGCACGAGAGCAACTTGCGAGCATTCTGCGTTCGTATATGAAAGAGGAGGTCACAGCGTTCCAGTTGGACGAGCGCCTCGATTCTTTTCGGCGCTTTCCGAACGACGAAACAGTGGAATTGATTGCGGCTGACCTGTGGGGCTGCTATGACGACCTAAAGGATCACAAGGTCGTCGCAACGAAAGAGACTTGGAACTACTTCAATCGCGTTTTGGTGCTACTGTCATCGGATGCAGAACTGGAACGGGGGGGGCGAAATGAATTTCGGTGGCACACCGGCCAGTTTCTCCCTGGAATTTGCCTACTCCTTGTGCTAGGGCTGTCGGTAAGAGTCGGCTTGAATCTTGAACTGCTCGAAGTCTTCATTCCGTTCGGGCTGGTATCAATGGCGATTAGTTGGATGAATCGCCGGCGCAACATTTGTAATCCCGCTCCTGAAACCTATCCATTTCCATCATTCACCTCCCTCTCAGCCGTGCGACGTCGAGCAGGATTTTCTTCAAAGATGCCATGGCACAAACCTCTGGGGAGCAGGACAATTCGACACCCACTGATTGCTGCAATGATGTGGGCACCGAGCATCGCTGCGTGGTTAGTCTTGTCCCCCATTATTCTTCTCTTTCAGAGCCTGCCCGAAAGGATGCGGAACGCTCGCCTGAAGTACAATTAGCAAATTTTCATCTCCGCCAATCTTCACGGCTTTTACACAGAAGAGGACGCGATCACAGTTACAATGACCGGGGATCGCGAAACTGACAAAGGGCTTACTTTTTTGTTCTTTTCAGAAAACCTGCTTGTCGCAATTTACCTCGAACTTTAGGACCAGAGTGGATCGAGCATGAAATTAAATATGGTGTCATTTGCGCTCGCCGCGTTGTTGGCGGTGGTTTGCATCGGTTGCGCGAATCCAGATATTCAAATCACGACCACCAGATCCAGCACTTTGACCCCTGCTAGTGGGTATGTGCTGATGTCGGCCGAGGGTTCGACGCCGGCGATCGCGACGGACCTGAACGGCAAAGTCGTGTGGAAGTACAACTTTGACACCCATTCGAATTCTTACCACCCGATTCCGATCCAGCCCTTGCCGAATGGCGATCTCATTATTGAGTCGGCAACCGGCCCCGGCATTGCTCCATGCTCTGACTGTGCGCAGTTCAATACCGTCTCGGAAATCGACGTTTCCGGAAAACTGATCTGGCAATTGACGAACCAGCAGTTAGAGGATGAGCTGACGGCCGCAGGCTACAACATAAAGCTTGGGCAAATGAGTCACGACGCGATCGGATTGCCGAACGGCCATGTGATTGTGCTCTCGAGCGACGTGAAGGACGTGGGCGGCCAGCAACTGGAGGGCTCGGTGCTCATCGACCTCGATGAGAACCATAAGCCGGTTTGGGTTTGGGACACTTTCGATCATCTGGATACGAGCCGGCATCCTTATTTCAAGCTTCCGGACTGGATTCACGGGAACGCGGTGATTTACTCCAAGGATGACGGAAACCTGATTTTCTCCTCGCGCGCGCAATCGTGGCTTATCAAGATTGATTATGAGAACGGAGCCGGCAATGGTGCGATCCTGTGGAAACTCGGCTACCAGGGCGATTTCACGCTGACGAATGGCGGCCCAGTAGATTGGTTCTACGGTCAGCATGCGCCGATTTTCCTCAGCTCGAATACAACGGGCGTGTTCCAGCTTGGTATGTTCGACAACGGTAACAGCCGAATCATGGACAGCAATGGCGCAAGATGCGGCGACAGCGGACAGCCGGCGTGCTACAGCACTGTGCCGATCTTCCAGATTGATGAGGCGAACCGCACCGCGACGGTACTATGGCGTGACAAACTCGAATTCTTCAGTTCTGCCGTGGGCAATATGCAAGTGCTGGACAATGGCGACGTCTGGTTCGATGCGGGGCGCGTAAGCGATAACAAAGCGATCATCCGGGAAGTCACAATGGATGCGAATCCACAGACGGTGCTGGAGATGCAGGTGAACCACATCGTGTATCGGGCGATACACGTGCCGGGATCAGTGCTGGGGTTGCAGTAGGGTTGAACACTGCCGCACTTTGTCCCGAGTGGTCTTGGCCCGCTTCGTGTGGCGCACTACAATCTGTAACGAATCCAGATGAACACCCTCGGCATCGTCGGCGGGCTCGGGCCCGAATCGACGGTTGATTACTATCGCTCGATCATCACGCTCTTTCGCGAGCGGACCCATAACGCCGGCTATCCGCACATCATCATTGACAGCCTCGACGTCGATGAGGGGATTCGCCTGGTTGAAACCGAGGATTGGAAGCGGCTCACCGAATACCTGGCCGAGGGCTTCCGGAGACTGGCGGCAGCGGGTGCGGATTTCGGACTAATGGCCGCGAATACTCCGCACATTGTTTTCGATGGTGTGCGACAGCACTCGTCGCTTCCCATCATCAGCATCGTTGAAGCAACGTGTAGTGAGGTTCAACGGCGCGGGCTGAAGAAGGTCGGACTGCTCGGTACCGGATTCACTATGGGCGGGCGATTCTACCCGGAAGTATTCGAACGCAGCGGCATTGGGCTTGTGCCGCCGTCGCCCGAGGAGCGGGCTTACATTCACGAGAAGTATCTTGGCGAACTTTTGCGCGGAACGTTCTTACCGGAGACCAGGGAGTGGTTGCTGGAAATCATTGCCACGCTGAAGCGGCGTGACGACGTTGAGGCGGTGGTTCTGGCGGGTACTGAATTGCCTCTAATTCTAAGAGCGGATTCCGCGTCGGGTATACCCCTGCTTGATACAACCCAGATCCATGTTCGCGCCGCAGTTGAAGCTATCCTTGCCTAGATCGCATGGGTTTTTAACCCGACCCCAACTTGTAGCAGCGCCTTGCACCTTGTACCCTTTTCCCCATGCCCGCGAAGGACGTTTCCGCACAGATAGAGAAGTTGAGAGATGAGATTCGGTATCACGAGCACCGGTATTACGTGCTCGACGATCCGGAGGTTTCGGACGCCGAATACGATCGACTGGTGAACGAGTTGAAGGCGCTCGAGGCGGCGCATCCGGCGCTGGTTACGCTGGACTCTCCGACGCAACGCGTGGGTGGCAAGCCGCGCGAGGGCTTCGTCAAGGTGCCGCATTCGTCGCCGATGCTCTCGCTGGATAACGCTTACAACGATGAGGAATTGCGGGATTGGGCCAGGCGCGTCGAGGAGTTGAGCGGGACGAAGAACGTCGAGTTCGTGTGCGAGTTGAAGCTGGATGGGTTATCGATGGCGCTGAGGTACACGGAAGATCCAACGTCGGGAAAAGACCCACGTCTGCTAAAAGCGGCAGACGTGGGGCACGGAAGGGACGGCGGAACCCGGTTTGTGCAGGCGGTGACGCGGGGAGATGGATCGACGGGAGAGGACGTTACGCTGAACCTGCGGACGGTGCGGAGTGTTCCGCTATCAATTGGAGCAAAGGCGCGGGAGAAGGTGGGGTTGCCGGCGGAGTTCGAGGTACGCGGCGAAGTGATCATGCCGACCAAGTCGTTCGAGCGCATGAATGAGGATCGCGAGCGTGCCGGTCAGTCAAAGTTCGCCAACCCTCGGAACGCGGCGGCGGGCGCGGTACGTGTGCTGGAGCCGAATATCACCGCACAGCGGAGGCTGGATTTCTATGCGTATTTTCTGCTCGCGGATGGAAAAGTGATTTTCGATCGGCAATGGGATTCGCTGGAGGCGATGGCGAAGGTCGGCTTCAAGGTCAATCCGAATCGTCGGCTGCTGAAATCGGTGGACGAAGTATGGGAGTTCATCACTAAGTTTGAGGCGCAACGGGACAATCTGCCGTACGAGATTGACGGGATTGTGGTGAAGGTCAATCGGACGGACTTGTGGCGACGGTTGGGATTCACGGGGAAGGCTCCGCGATGGGCGATTGCGTACAAATACGCGGCGCGGTCGGCGGTAACGCGGGTGGATGACATCGTGCCGCAGGTGGGGCGCACGGGCAAGCTGACACCCGTGGCGTGGCTTGCGCCGGTGAGTATCGGCGGGACGACGGTGACGCGCGCGACGCTGCATAACCAGGACGAGATTGATCGACTGGGAGTGAAGATCGGCGACTGGGTGATGGTGGAGCGCGGTGGGGACGTGATCCCGAAGGTAGTGAAGGTCGACGAGTCGAAGCCGCGTGGGCACAAGGAATTCGAGATGCCGAAGCGGTGTCCGGTATGCGGCGGACACGTCGTGCGCGCCGAAGGCGAGGCGGATCACCGGTGCGTGAACGCGAACTGTCCGGCAAAGCTGCGCGAGAGTGTCCTGCACTTTGCGTCACGCGGCGTGATGAATATCGAAGGGCTCGGCGATGTGCTTGTGAATCAACTTGCGGATAAAGGACTGGTGAAAACGGTTGCGGATATCTACGACCTCGACGAAGCCAAGCTGCTTACGCTGGAGCGCATGGGGAAGAAGTCGGCACAGAATGTGTTGGACGAGATCGAGAACTCGAAGAAGTTGCCGCTGGAACGGGTGATTTATGGCCTGGGGATCCGGTTCGTCGGCGAGCGGACGGCGCAGTTCCTGGCGGAACACTTTGGATCGATGGACGCGTTGATTGAGGTGGCGACGAAGCCGGAAGAAGAGAGCATCGCGGAGTTGCAGCAAGTGGAAGAGGTTGGGCCGCGCGTTTCGGCGGCGATACGGGAGTTCTTTGATGAGCCTAAGAATTTGCAGTTGATCGAGCGTCTGAGAAAAGCCGGGCTGCAGATGAAGGGCACGAAAAAAGAGCGTGGAACAAAATTGGCGGGAATGACCTTCGTCTTGACGGGGACTCTGGCCAAGTATTCGCGGGATGAGGCGAAGAAGCTGTTGGAAGATGCGGGCGCGAAGGTCAGCGGGTCAGTGAGTAAAAAGACGAACTACGTTGTGGCCGGGGAAGAGGCGGGGTCGAAGCTGGACAAGGCGAAAGAACTGGGCGTGAAGGTAATTGATGAGTCGGAGATGGAGAAGATGTTAGGGAAGCCGTGATCGACAGTTGGTGGCTCATGGATATACCGCTCGTCTCCAGCAGACGCGGCGGACGGGTGCACGAAATTAGCATCAGATCCACAGAACAACCCCCACCCCAGCCAACAGCCAGGATGGGGACCGTTGCTCCTTCAATTGCCGTTTATGCGGCGCGATCCTTGGCCGGGCCGCAAGACCGGCAACTGGCAGTGATGTCGACACGGTTGCGCCGGAGATTATCTTCAAAAGCACGCCACCGCTGGTTCTCCGCTGCTACGACATCATTGCTCGATGATTCGGCAAGTTCCTGGTTCACCTCGCGCTCCATCGCCTTATCTTCTTCCCATCCGGCGCGTTCGGTTCCCTGCGACGTTCCCGGCTTGCGCGTGTCCTCGGCGCGGGACGCGGTTCCCGACGGACGCATTCGAAGTTTGCCGGCTTGCGGCGCGGGGTCTGAGAACGTCGAGGCGAGGCGCTCGGGCGTGAAGTCGCCGCTGACATCGCCACGGACCGGCGGAAGTTCGTCGGGGTTCGGTGTGATCGTGTTGGGGCCGATCTCGCGATGCAGGATGCCGCCTTCCGTGGTCCAAGTATCTCGATAACGATCTTCGTAGTCTCGCCACTGGTCCGGACTGTCGTGCAGACTTCCGTCGTATTCTGGGAACGTTCGGATCTGTTCTTTCGTGAGATCCACGTAAAAATCGTCGCTGTTGATCTTGAATTGCTGGATGCGATCGGCAGGCACGAGGAATTTCTTGCTGGTCAACCAGCCGCCGGTATCGATCACCGCGTAGCGAATCTGTCCGGTGTCGTGATCGAAGATGACATCGTCGATATCGCCGAGAACTTCGTTGTCGGGGCCATGAACTTTGGCGCCACGAATGTCGTCGGTGTCTCCCTGGAATTTGTACTCGCGCAATGTTCCGAGATGAGGCATGTTGCTGCTCCTTGTCGAAAGTGAAGGCTAAAATGGTGAGATGCGTGGAAAAGCGCCCGTGAAAGCAGAGCGGCCGGGCGCCCGCGCTCGTTGTCGTTAGAGCAAGAATTATCGGTTTTTACCCGAGCACGATAGAATTCCCGCCAAATACTTTTCAGGAGTTGCAGCCATGATGAAACGGCTCGTAATTCATCTTTGTTTCCTGGTGGTGTTGTCCGGAGTTGCGCTTACCCAGAACATTGCGGACGAGGCGGCCAATGCTCCGCGACCGGTGAAGCTGGTGCCGACGCCGTCGGCCGGTCCGGTCTACATCCGTTGCGGGGCGCTATTCGACGGCAGGTCTGACCAACTCGAGCCCAATATGACCATCGTTGTGGAGCACGATCGGATCACGCGCGCCGGAAAGTTTTCACCCCCGGCAGGCGCACAAGTCATCGACCTGACAAAGCTGACGTGTCTCCCTGGCATGGTGGAGTCACACACCCACGTCTTCCTCCAGGGCGACCGCAAGCCCGGCCAGTACGATGCACAACTGCTGAAGCAATCGATAGCATACCGTGCGATCGAGGCGACAACCGCAGCGCATGCTGCGCTGGATTGGGGATTCACTACGATTCGCGACCTGGAAACCGAGGGTGCAGGCTACGCTGACGTTGACGTGCGCAATGCGATCAACCGCGGATTGATCTGGGGACCGCGCATGCAAGTGGTGGGACGCGCGATGGACGTAACCGGTTCTTATCCGCTGCAACCTGCCTACGCATGGGATGTGAAGGTGCCAATTGGCGTTCAGACTGTGGACGGAGTGGAAGGAGCGCGCAAGGCAGTGCGGGAACAGCTCTCGCATGGCACCGATTGGGTCAAGCTCTACGCCGACCGTAGCGGCAGGATTCACGACAACGTCCTGGAAACGATCCCGACTTTTACGATGGACGAATTGCGCGCGATCGTCGACGAGGCCCACCGCGAGCATCACCGGGTCGCGGCGCACGCCACTGGACTGATGGGCGTGCATGATGCGGTGGAAGCGGGCGTCGATACCATCGAGCACGGCAACTACATTGCGCCTGAGGATATGAAGACGATGGTCGCGAAAGGGATATGGTTCGTGCCCACGCCCTATGTCGCCGAATATGACGCCGAATGGCGAGCCGAGCGCGCGGGTACCCAGCCACAGGAGTCGCCGGGGCTAAAGATCGAGGAGGACACATTCAAGCGCGCGCTGCAGGCGAACGTGAAGATAGCGTTCGGGACCGATGTCGGCGCATTCGAGTGGGACATGAGTCCCGCCCGGCAACTGGTAACCATGGTGAAATGGGGTATGACGCCGGCACAGGCGCTCCATACGATAACAATCAGAGGTGCGGAATTGATGGACATGCAGAACGACATCGGAACTGTTGAGCCGGGCAAGAACGCCGATATCATCGCCGTACAGGGAAATCCGCTCACCGATATTTCGGTGATGCAGAAGATCAGCTTCGTGATGAAAGGCGGCGTGGTGTTCAAAAAATAACCACGCTCCACATATAACTTGAAAACGAGTGGTTCGGCCGAGGGCTCCCTGCTCATGGAGCCCTCTCTTACCGCTTCTATCTACGGCTTATATTCGGCTTGGTGGAGTGCTTCCTCGAAAGCTCCTAGGAAGAAATTGACGCCTTCGGTCGTGGCGAGCGGTCCCATAATGCCGATGCGGAAGACCTTGCCGGCGAGCGGACCAAAGCCCCCCATGATTTCGATTCCGTGTTTTGACAGCAGATAGCTGCGTACTTTCGCGTCGTCGACCCCGGCAGGTACGCGCGGCGTGCTGAGATTCCAAATGCGATGCTGTTCGGGCACGTGCATCCGCAGGCCGAGACTCTCGATGCCTTTTACGAACTCGCGATTGGCCGCGTGATGGCGGCTAAATCGGTTCTCCACCCCTTCTTCCTCGATTAGCGAAAGCGCTTCGTGCAATGCGTAGAAGAGAGTTGCGGACGCGGTGTGATGATAACGGTGCGCGCCTTCGTAGTACTCCAGCAGCAACGCCAAATCGAAATACCAGCTTCGATTCGGCTGCGTTCGGGCTTTAATACGTTCGACCGCCCGGGGGGACAAGCTCACCGGTGATAGTCCGGGCGGGCAGCTCAAACCTTTTTGCGTACAACTGTAAGCGACGTCGATTCCGTTCTTGTCCAACTCAACCGGCATGGCGCCGAGCGATGTAACGCAGTCGGCGATGACGATGGCAGCGACCTCGTGTGCGGCTTCGCAGATCGAGCGACTGGGTTGGAAGGCTCCGGTGGAGGTTTCCGCCTGCACGAAAGCAACGACGGAGGGCCGCTCGCGCCGGATGAAGTCGCGCGCCTCATCATCGGAGGCGATTTCGCCCCAAGGCTTCTCGAAACGTACAACATTGCCGCCATGCCGCTTCGCCATCTCGCCGATCCGGTCGGCAAAAAAACCGGCGGAGAAGAGTCCGACTTTCATCCCGGGCTCGACAAAGTTCGAAACCGCGGTCTCCATGCCGCCACTGCCGGTCGCCGAGATTGCTAGCGTGATGTCGTTCGCCGTCCCAAACACGTTGCGCAGCATGCTCTGAATCCCCTGCGAAACTTCAAAGAAATAAGGATCCATATGGCCGACAATCTGCTTCGAGAGTGCTTCGTAGACCCGCGGATGAACCTGCGACGGTCCGGGGCCATAGAGGAATCGCTTTGGGGGCTTGATCGAAAGCTTCTCCGCGTTGACGGTGGTTGGCGAGGTGATCATCCGCTGCTCCTGGTGCCGCCGCTCCTGCGATGAGGAGGCTGGCATCGGCATATCTGGATGCTACGCCGGGATGCTGTGAAGAGACAAATCCGGCTTCTCTAACTCATTGACAGCAATTTCGTTATGGTTGGCTCCAACAAGACCCCCTATCTCGAACTTCTGACCTTTTTTCTCCCAGTTGGAACGTTTCCGATTGGGTTGGCGTATTTTCTGTTGTGCGCGTTAATTTCTGCCTTCCGGAAGCGTCATCGGTATGAGAGACAAAGGGAGCCGCATGGCCGCCATCGGCAATACGACCTTGGAGCATGAATCACAACTTCGGCTGGAGCAGATGTTCTGGGCTCATCACCAGCGTATTCTTCGCGCCGTGTACCGGATCACAGGCAACATGGCGGACGCCGAAGATGTGGCACAGTCGGTATTTGCGCGGTTGCTGAAATCCGGCGAGTGCAATGTTGAGGCAGCGGGGAGTTATCTCTACCGGGCTGCAATCAACGGCGCGCTCGATCTCATTCGCAGCCGCCAAAGGTGCCGCGAGGTCAGCCTGGAATCCGCTATTCACGTCGCAAGTTCCGAGCCGGAAAGCTCTCCGGAGCGGCAACTCTCGCGCGGTGAATTGCGCGATCAACTTCGCAAGGCCCTGGCTTCCCTTAGTCCTCGTTCTGCTGAAATCTTCGTGCTTCGATTCATTGAAGACCTGACCAACCAGGAAATTGCTGCCCTGGTTGGCACCTCAAGAGCGGTGGTGGCTGTTACGCTCCATCAGGCACGAAGCCGGCTCAGCAAAGAAATGCGAGGCACACGATGACGCACAGAGATACGGATTTGGATGAAGCGGTCAAGGCGATGAGGGCTGACGAACCCTCTCCGGAAGAGCTTCGCGGCGCTACTGGGCGGCTGTTCCAAAAGCTCACCAACGAAGACGTTACGGATGAACCGGAAATAATCAAAGGTTGCGAAGATGTGCGTCGGCTGCTTCCGGCGTTGAAGGCGGGCCAATTGCCTACTGCCCGCGCGCTCGTCGTCGAAGCCCATCTGCGCGAATGCATGGAATGCAGGTCGAGCATCGACGCTCGCGCGTCCGCTGCCAATTGGGTCCCCACAACCGCAGCGGTGCCGGCTCATCGGTGGAATCGGTTGTGGGTTGCAGCCGCGGCTGCCGTTGTGGTGATTGCCGCTCTCTTTATTCATAACGCCTACTTCGCAGTTCCCGCGGGAGCGCGAGCGACGGTTCAGTCTGTGGATGGCTCCGCGTATCTCGTGACTGAAAACGGCGTCCGGCCGATAATCGCCGGAGCACAACTCTACCAGGGAAGTCTGCTGCGAACCGCCGCGGGCGGGCACGCATTTGTTCGACTGGCGGACGACTCCATCGTCGAAGTGCGCGAGCGCAGTGAATTCTCCGTTACGGCTCGCGGAAAAGACGCCAGCATCAATCTCGACCGCGGTTCAGTGCTGGTGCAGGCCGCCAAGCGCAGTTCAGGTCATCTCTACGTAAAAACTCCAGATTGCCGGGTTGCGGTTACGGGGACTGTATTCTCGGTCGATTCCGGCCTGAAGGGCTCGCGTGTGTCGGTGATCGAGGGCACGGTTGATGTAACGCACGACGGGTCACAAAACATTCTCCATGCGGGCGACCAGGTCTCTACCGGAGACAACATGTCTCCAATACCCGTGGCAGAGGATATCTCCTGGAGCAAAGACCGCGAGAAACACCTTGAATTACTGGCACAGTTCTCGAAGTTGCAGCGACGGCTGGCCGAAGTACCCCTGCCCGCTCCGCGTTTCAACAGCTCGCTTGCGGCGCGCATGCCTGCGGATGCGATCTTCTTCGTCAGTCTGCCGAATGCCGGGCAGGCGCTCGAGGATGCACATCGGATCATGAAGGAGCAGATCCAGCAGAGTCCGGAATTGCGACAGTGGTGGACTCATGGAGACGCGAATTCGGAAGCCAAAATGGATCTGCTGATCTCGAAGCTCCGAGGGTTGAGCAATTATCTGGGCGATGAAATCGACATCGTTGGGCTGGGCGGAAAGGACACCAGCGTGGCCGCCGTCGCGACCCTGCACCGGAGCGATCTCTCGCAGTTCCTCTCCACCCAGTTTGCCTCCGACGACATGAAGGTGCAGGTCATTTCGGAGCAACAGATAAACTCCGTGGCGGAGAAGGCCCATTCATTGATTGCTGTCGTCAGGCCGAATGAAGTCATCTTTGGGGCGGATCGAGCCACGCTGGAACGGGTCAACGCCCAGCTCAATTCCGGAAACGATGGCCTTGGAAGCACTGAATTTGGGCAGACGATCCAGAAGGCGTACGACCGGGGAGCCGGCTTTTTGCTCGCGGCGGACCTGCACAAGATCATGTTGCAGGATGAACAGCACAAAGGCAGGCATCGCAGGGATCGCGATTTCGAGCGCACCGGGTTCGCCGGCATGCGATATCTCATCCTCGAACATCGTGAGCTGAACGGAGTTCCCGATAACCGCATGGTGTTGGATTTCGCCGGCGAGCGCAAGGGGATCGCGTCCTGGCTGGCCAATCCGGGGCCGATGGGCTCTCTCGATTTCGTATCCCCGAATGCCGCTATTGCTGTGTCATTCCTCATCAAAGAGCCCGCGCTCATGTGGAACGACATTCTCGCCATGGCGTCCGACAATCCTGCGAAAAGGGATTCGGAAATGGCCGAAGCTCAGGCCAAACTGAACTTGCGGATCAAGGAAGACCTGGTGGCTCACTTTGGCGGGGATGGCGCTTTCGCCCTCGACGGTCCGGTACTGCCCACGCCGTCGTGGAAATTGATTGTCGAAGTGCATGATCCGACCGGTCTGATGACTTCGATCGACAAAGTCGTGAAGGCGATTAACCAGGAGGCCACGCAGAAGGGCAAACCGGGTATCGAGCTAACGTCCGAGAATGTTGGTGGTCAACTCTATTACACGGTTCAGAGCCGGAAGACTGGAGCGAAGCCGATGTATTTCACGTTTGCCTCCGGTTACATGATCTTCGGTCCGGATCGGGCTGTTCTGATGAACGCACTACGTACACAGGCTTCTGGCGAATCTCTGGCCCGCTCGGTTCAGTTCAAAGGACTTTTGCCGAAAGACCAGAACGCAAATTACTCGGCTGTTGCTTATCAGAACCTCAGCCCTATCCTGCAGCCGCTGCTTTCGCGGCTCACGGGAGAACAAGCAAAGGCTCTGCAGGAACTGGCGGCGGATTCAAAGCCGAGCGTGATTTGCGTCCGCGGTGAGCAGAACCAGATCGAAGCCTCTACGAACAGCCGGCTGCTTGGGTTTGACTGGCTTACAATGGCAAGCCTGTTGGAACGTGGAACTAAGCATGGGTCCAAGCCGTAATAGTAGGCATGGCAGTTATTGAGCTGCGAAATCTCGAAGTTCGGCTTGGCGGCAGGGTCATTCTGAAACGCCTGAACGGCGATCTTGCCGGAAAATCAATAGGGCTCCTGGGGCCAAATGGTTCCGGCAAGTCGACTCTCATCAATGCGTTGTTGGGCTTCCATGCGCCGTCCTTTGGGACGGCGCACGTCTTTGGCCTCAATGTCAAAACCCAGAGCCGCGAGATTCGCGCCGGCATAGGGTATATGCCGGAGAACGACTCTTTCATCGGGAATTACAGCGGCATCCACTTCGTTCGCTACATGGCCGAGCTTGCCGGAGTGCCGGCGTCACATGCGCTCGAACGGGCGCATGAGGCGATGTTCTATGTGGGACTTGGCGAAGTTCGCTATCGCAAGATCAGCACGTATTCGCTGGGCATGAAGCAACTGGTGAAGTTGGCGCAGGCGATCGTTCATGGTCCCAAGCTGGTCATTCTAGACGAGCCGACAAATGGGCTCGATCCGGTCGCTCGCCAAAGAATGATTCACCTGATACAAGATGTTCGCGATGCCGGCGAGGTGAAACTGCTGATTTCCTCGCATCTGCTTCGCGACATCGATGAGACGTGCGACGAGGTCCTGATTCTGAAGGATGGCGCCGTGGCCTCCATCTGCAATCTTGAGGAGGAGCGTCGGGCGAATCGGCGATTCATCGAACTCGAAACCGTCCACGCCAGCGAATCTTTCGGTGCGGCGATCCGCCAGCTCGGTTGCGAATGCGCGTTCTTTCCCGGTGGACGCTGGAAGCTGGTTATGCCGGAGACCGTCGAAATCCGCGATCTCTATACCATTGCGGCGCAGCAGGGTGTGCAGATACGTCGCATGAATTACCGGCGCGACTCACTCGAAGATATCTTCCTGAACGCGATGGAAAGCAGGCTGGGGGTGGCGCATGTCGGTGTTTAAACGCTCGTATCGAAGATACGAAGGTCCGCTAACCAATCGGAATACGCGATTCGGAACCCTGGTTCGCTACGCGACGGCAGAGTTGTGGAGTTCTCGAATCACGAGCATGATATTCCTCCTCTGCTTCGTCCCCGCGTTCATCTCGCTGGCGATTATCTACATCATGAATAATGATGTGGTACGCATGTTGCTCTCTGCCGGGCACGGACCCACCCAGCCACCAATCGCGATTAATGAGCGGTTCTTTTACGGAATCCTGCAGGCTCAGTGCTGGCCGGCGTTAGTTCTCACTGCCTGGATCGGCCCGAAGGTCATCTCCGGCGATTTAGCGAATGACGCACTGCCGATCATCCTCAGCCATCCTATTTCCAGGGTGGAATACGTGCTCGCTAAAGTTAGCGTATTGTGGGCATTTCTTGCTGCAGTGACCGTGATTCCGACCACCGTGCTTTTCCTGTTCCAGTCCTATATTTCCGCTGTCCCCTGGGGCGCCGGCCACATTCGGATCCTGCTCGGGATGTTCGCCGGGTGCGTTCTTTGGATCAGCTTTCTCGCACTGCTGGCGCTGGCAGTCGCATCCTGGGTGAAGTGGCGCATCGTAGCGACCGGGATGATCTTCGCCGCGATCTTCGTTCCCGCGGGAATGGGCACAGTCTTTGACGCCGTGATGCGAACGAACTGGGGGAACGCTATCAACATTCCGCTGATGATGAGCACCCTGTGGAGGCGGTTGCTGGCGGTACAGGTTCCCAGCTTCTTTGTAAGGAATGAGCTTCCGAGTATCGCGCTGTTAATCTCTCTTGCCGTGATGATGTGGTTGTGCGTTATGGCGCTGAATGCCCGTATTCGGGCGCGGGAAGTGGTGCGCGGATGAACGACCAGATCGTATTCAACGACGTCTCCAAATTTTACGGCGAAGTGCTGGGCGTGAACCGCATCTCGCTATCGTTGCCGCCGGGAATCACGAGCCTGGTCGGGCCGAACGGCTCCGGGAAGACCACCCTGATGAACCTTATGACCGGTCTGATCCGTCCAACCCGCGGTTCGATCGGTGTTATGGGAATGAATCCGCTCGATGCCTTTGACTTTTTCCGCGCGGTCGGTTACTGCACACAGTTCGATTCCTTCCCGCGTGGAATTACCGGCTATAACTTCATTTTTGACGCCTTGACACTGCACGGCATGACCCGCGATCAGGCCGCGAAACTCACCTTAGAAGCCTTGGACCGCGTGAACCTTACCGAAGCGGCGCATCGAAAGATCGCCGGGTACAGCAAGGGTATGCGGCAAAAGATCAGGCTGGCACAATCGATCGCGCATCATCCTTCGGTGCTCGTGCTGGACGAGCCGTTGAACGGACTCGACCCGATGGCGCGAGCAGAATCGCTGGCGCTGTTCCGCGAACTGGGTTCCAAGGGAATGCACGTTGTGATCTCAAGCCATATTCTCGAAGAGGTGGATCGTATCTCCGACCGGGTGGTGCTGATGACCGGCGGCTACGTCGTCGCGGTTGGAAATATCCACGAGGTCCGGCAAGAGGTGCGCGAAAAGCCGATGCAGGTACTGGTGCGTTGCGATAACCCGGCGCGGCTGGCTTCGCACATCTTCGAGATGAACCATTGCGTCGAGGCGAAACTGCATCCGGATGGCGGTGGCGTACTCGTTCGGACTTCGGATGTGGACGACTTCTACCTGGTCATCAACAAGATCGTGAGCGAAGGCGCGGTTCGCATCGACGCCATTTCTCCCAGCGATGACGACGCGAACGCGATCTACGAATACCTGATTGGCTCGAACGGAGGAACGGCGTGAGCACAAGTTCGATATCGCAGCGGTTTTACGGTTTGCCGTGGCGCCTCTGGTTCCGGCAGGTGCGCAGCGTTGTCGCTCTGGAGAGCCGTCGCAACCTGTTCACGTGGCGCTCGTTCTGGGTCTATTTCCTGGCCTTCGGGCCGACGGCGATCATTATGCTGCACGCGCTCGTGGACAAGCATTCCAGGATGGACGAGGACACACAGGTCCTGGCCGCTATCTTCCAGTTCTACTATCTGCGCCTCGCAATGTTTTTCGGATGCCTCGGAATCTTCACCCGGCTCATCCGCGGAGAGATGGTCGAGCGAAGCCTGCACTATTACTTGCTGTCGCCGGTACGCCGGGAAGTAATGTTGATCGGCAAATTCGTTGCCGGCGCGATCCGATCCATTCTTTTATTCGGCAGCGCAGTGCTGCTGTCGTTCTTCTTCATCTATCTGCCACACGGTGCGGCGGGAGAAGCATTTATCTCTGAAGGACCGGGAAAGACGTATATTTACGCGTATCTCGGAATCACCGTCCTTGCCTGCCTCGCCTATGGAGCGATCTTCCTGCTGTTCAGCATGCTGATGAAGAATCCCACGCCCGCGGCGTTGCTGCTGATGGGCTGGGAATTCATCAGTTCAATCCTGCCTGCATTTCTCCAGAAATTCAGCGTTACCTACTATCTCCGGCCCATGTTGCCGGTGACGATTCCCGGGGAGGGCCTGTTCGCATTGCTCACAGTAAATGTCGAGCCGGTCCCGGCATGGATCTCCACCGCTGGCGTTCTGTCGCTGACCGCAGCCGTGCTGGCGCTCTGCTGCTGGCGGGTGAGGACGTTGGAGATCAGCTACACCGCGGAGTAGCTTGGCAATTTCAAACTAGGAACGATTTAGGACGGTTCGGAGAGTCGCATAAGAAACAACGATTCAGTGGGAAATTTGCTGTAGGATCTGTCTTTCCCATTCGGGGGCCAGCGTATCCCAGTTCCAGGCGCGTGCCATCTCCGCACTGCGCGCTCCCATGTTCGCGGCTAGTTTGGGATCCGAAAGAAGTGTTTCTATACGCTGAAAGAACTCTTCATCGGTCCAGACAACAAATCCGTTCTGACCATCAATGACCGTTGGGCTTTCATAATAGCCAAAGATCACAATTGGAAGTCCGCACGCCGCCGCCTCCTGCGTCACCTTTGGAACTCCTTCAGCCCGCGAAGGCATCGCTAAGAGTGTCGCCGAGCGAAATTCGTCCGCTAGTTCAACAGGAGTTCTCGTTCCGGGAAACCGGAGGTTTGCGAGTCGGCGTGCCTCGGCCTGCTGTAATAGAGCGGCACGCTTATCGCCGTCGCCATACCAAACGAAGTCAGCTGCTGGACAACGAGAGGCAAGTTCAAGAAAAGCCTCGGGTCGTTTGTGCGACCGCAAGTTTGCCACGTTGATAACGAGCGGGCGATCCCTCTTGCTTCGCGACGCGTGACGGAAGACTGTTCCATCGACTCCGAGCATCTGGACTGAGAACTTGTCTCCGTAGAGCTTGCTTCCCATGCGAGCAAGGAATGGACTGATCGCGATGATGTGGTCCGAGAGCTGATAAATGTAATCCAGTCGACGCAGTTGAAATTCGCTGACCGCCTGGCAATAAACCGGATGCCCCGCCCACTTGCGCAATTGGCGTTCGCGTTCGGGTGTCCCGACAAGCCCTTCGAGCGTTGAGATGAGCGGTACTTTCCGACCTGTCATCGTGCGAATTCGCAGTCCCCATTCATCGGCCCAGGTTGGTCCCGGATAGAAGATCGCGTCTGCCCCGCGCTGGTACCACGACGCAAGATGTGGCTTCCACAACTGTTTCGGCAGCAATGGCGTCAGCTCAACCTGGGGAGCCCGCACGACCTCCTCTTGTGGAGAGTAATAATGCACCGCCGACCAACGTGCAGCCTCATCTCGGAAGCGCGTCAATAGTGACTTCGCATTCAGATTCTGCGCATTGACGTTGACGGCGTCCGTAAACCGCGGCACCAGCACACGCTTGATCTTGTTCACCGGGTGCGTCCGATCTCACGAATAGAATTGAAAAATCGAGCGACTTCGTCTGTCTGAGTCGGACGCACAAAGCACCCCAACTTCTGCCTCGGACACTGCAGCTTTCCTTGTACACCCTGTTGCACCAGGCTTCGAAGATCTTCCATGTCTTCCGCAAAATTGAACACGCCTTCTTCAGCGTATCGAGTCTTGAAGGGAAAATCGTGCCACCCCGGAGAGACCATTGGTACACCAGCAGCGAGGCACTTCATAAACAATGTCGAGTGAAACATGACCACAACCGCTGCATCTTTTATCACATCGTCGATCGGACTTCGCTGTGAATAAGAAACCTGCGGCCGATTCTCGAGACTCGGGAGTCGTTCCTCGACCATCCGCTCATAGAGGGAAACGTTTTCGGTCGGATGGACCCGAATGACAAGTTTCCTTTTCGAAGAAGACGCTTCCTTTAATAGGATCAAGAGAATTTCAGGAACTTCTCGGGCGTCATACCGGGCCTCCACCTCAACCGGACTCGTCACGAAAACCAAGTCCTTGCCAGTAGAAATCTCTTCCTTGGGAATTTTGGACTCTGGAATATCCAGAACTTCTGTCTTCGCCTTGAGCATTGGACCGACGCAGTCTCGAAAGAACTCGCCCCGTGCCAGGAAGTGATCTACCGGCTGGTCGAGCACTCGATAATAAGGATGGATCACTCCGTGCTGCAGCATCACCGTCGGAATCCCGTGCTGAAGGGCGAGCAAAAGCAAGGCACGTTCGAACGCGGCATTGCCGACGACAATGAGTTCGGGTCGAACTTCTTCAAGCATCCGTTCGCCGGCGCAGATGAGAAGCGCTCCCCACGGAAGTAGCCGATCCAAGAGGTAGCTGAATCGTGGTGATCGAAGATAGAGGTCCCTGACCTGCTGTCCAGGCCCAGAGAGTGGGACGGCTTTGAGTCGGGAGACGATCGAGTCGGAAATCGCGCGAAGTTCACTCCTGCGGGGCAACTTGTTCCATGAGGCGAATCGGAACAGTGGCACGCCGAGCAGTCCGCATTCCCTTAAGTTTCTCCCGCTTTCCTGCGGATCGGCATACACATGTTGCAGACCAGGCAGCGCACTCGAGTATGCCACTCCGATGGCCGTTGTGTTGTAAGCCGCACCGAAGAACCACATTCCACCCGGAACTACGCGTTCAGACTTGTTTAAGCGTGCCTCAATCCAGGACGCGTACACCGGAGAGATGCGCCTCGCGGCGAGCTTTCCTATTTGAAGCCAGTTCGTCCGGCGGAAGCCAGCGTACTCCCGTCTCAGTGTCCGACCTGACGCTGAGCCGCCGTCTCTGTATTCCAATCTATATTTCGTGCCAGAGATCTCGCGCACGGCTAACAGTCGATCAAACCAGTTCCTCTCGCCACGCAGTTCGCAGGAAACGACACCGGAATCCCGGAGAAAAGAATCGATCCGAAGGGCCTGGAAGATGCCGACAAGTTCATGCATCATCTGCTCTTCGAAAAGTTCGAGCACCCTGATGTTTTTATGTTCAGGAGAATTGGCCACCAACTTCGAGAGCAGTTCTGCCGAGCGGTCCTCCGCCCATTCTCGCGATCCCAGGAGTTCTTTGCAGGGAATCGTTTCGCCGGCGCATTTTGGGACGAGAGAGCTATCGTCCGCGGCCTCAAACAATAGTCCACAATTGGTATCTATTGTTTCTGCCTTGGCGCGACGGCCCAACAGGACAATCCGAGACAAATCCACTCTCTGGCTCCTATGCTCTCTCAGCGGACGTGGAGAACGCCGCAGCGGGCATATCCTGGAACAACTTCTGAGTGGGAGTTTCCCAGATCAATGGCTCGTCAAGAATTGCGAGGAAGCGATCTGCCGAACGTCCGTCGCCGAAGTGGGCCACAGGGGAGACTTTCGTGGGAAGCCGCTTCAATCCGTCGAGAATGGCGGTGCGGTTCTCCGGAACATTCACGATGGAAACATGATGCCACCGATTCGACTGCCTGCTGCCGATGTTCAATGTCGGAACACCATACCCCGGTGCTTCCCTTATTCCTGCGCTGGAATTCCCCGCCATGAACCGCGAGTGCTTCAAGAGGCACAGAAAGTACTCAAACCGCATTGATGGCAACAACCGGAACCGCGGATTACTTGCGAGTGGTGAGATCTCTTCCTGGATGATGTCAGCCCCGTAATCATTGTTTGGCTGAATTACGACAAAGTTCTTTCCGCTCTCGAGCAACGCTGCAATCGTTTCTCGGATATTGGTTCGTAAGCTGTCATGCTCCGTTGTCACGGGGTGATAAATGAAAATGGCGTACTCGTCGAACCCAATCGCATATCTTTCCTTGACGTCTTCGAGCTTGGGCAGGTTTTCGGAAAACATTACGTCGATGTCCGGCGATCCGATAACGAAGATCGAGGAGGGTCGCTCACCTAACTGCTGAAGACGAGCCGCCGCCTGTTGATTTGCAACGAAATGAACGTGTGACAGCTTTGTTACGGCGTGCCGGAGCACCTCATCAACCGTTCCCGAAAGTTCGCCACCTTCTATATGGGCGACGTGGATATTGTTCAGCACACCTACGATCGCACCTGCGAGGGCTTCGACCCGATCACCATGCACCACCAGCAGATCAGGTCTCTGCTCCCGTATGTGTAGCCCTAGTCCGTGAACTGTATTGGCTAACACAAGGTCCATCTGCGAGGTTACCGAGCCATCCTGGTTCGTGTAGGGGTAAACGTTCTTAAAACCGCTCTTATATATCTCCCCCAGAGTAGATCCGTACCGCGACAACATGTGCATGCCGGTGGCGAAGATATCGTAATCGTAGCGAGAAGTGCCGGCCACCTTCGCAATCAGCGGTTTTAGCTTGCCGAAATCGGCGCGGGTCGCCGTGAGGAAAGTTATCTTTCGGCTTTTGCCGAAGCTCCGCATTCCAGATCGCTCCACTTTAATTGGCTGTTCTTTTTTACCGAAGACTTCACTCGCACTCCCAGTAACGACTGATAGTCTCTCGCCTTGATCTCCCCGGTTCCGGGACGCTTCACCCAGATGTTGTCCGGCGAGAGGACCTCTCCTGCAGCAATATCCCTTAGAGTGACAACGCATGCATAGGCGAAATCGATGGTCGGCTGCTCTTCTGGCAGGATCGTCTTCTTGCCACCGAGTGCAGCATGAACTGCCGCCGTTCCTTCTACTAATTCTCGAAGTTCTTCTTCGTCGATCGAAATCGGCACGTCGGGCCCAGGCCACTTCTTGTCGGCAGTGAAATGTTTCTCAACGATGGAAGCCCCTAGTGCAACCGCTGCGTAGCAAGTGTAATTACCTAATGAGTGATCGCTTAGTCCCAGCACCGCGTCCGGAAATCTCTCCTTCAGATCGTGCAAAGCTCCCAGCCGCATCTTCTTATAAGGCGTCGGATACATCGAGGTACAGTGCAAGAGCGCAAACGGTATGGAGTATTGCCGGAGGAGCGCCACCGCCGGGTCAATTGAGCCAAGGTCATTCATGCCCGTACTGAGGATGACCGGCTTCCCAAACGCGGCGATGTGCTTAATCAAGGGATAATTGTTGCATTCGCCAGAGCCGATCTTGTAAGCCGCGACTCCCAATCTTTCCAGCCTGTCGGCGGCGGCCCGGGAGAACGGGGTTGAGAGGTAGATCATGCCCGCATCTTCGGCGCGCTTCTTCAATCTCGCGTCCTCGTCTTCCGTGAGGGCGCAACGCCTCATGATCTCCCAAATGCTCTCCTTTGCATTGCCCGGAATCACTTCGTTCGGGATCATTTCGTCTTCGATCACGTGCGCCTGGAACTTCACACACTCGCATCCGGCCCGCGCAGCAGCGTCAACCGTCTGTTCGGCCTTTGTGACGCTGCCTTCGTGATTGATACCGATTTCCGCGATGACAAAGGGGCGTTCTGTAGGCCCAATTTTTCGCCCAAGTATGCTGATCATGGTGTGTCTTGAGTAACTTCCCACGCTTTGTATACCACAGAACTTCGGCGAATCTGTTGCAAGGGATAGGGAATATGTTAGCTTCTCCCTGAATGGTATCCAGACGAGTACTGGGGCTGGTCCCCGCACGCGGTGGTTCCAAGGGAATTCCGCGGAAGAATGCTCGCAAACTCGGTTCCCTGTACTTGCTCGAGTACACCGCCAGAGCGGCTCGCGAGGCTGGGTGCCTCACGAGTCTCGTGCTCAGTACCGATGATTCGGAGATTGCTGAAATTGGCGGAAAGTGCGGCCTGGAAGTCCCCTTCATGCGCCCCGTTGAACTCGCTCGCGACGAAACGCCGATGCTCGACGTCGTTCGGCATGCGGTTATTACGCTCGCAGCTGAGCGGCGTGAGTTCGAAGCCATATGCCTGCTGCAGCCGACCAGCCCACTGAGGAGTGCGGAAACAATTCGTCGTTGCGTCGCGGCCCTCTGGGACTCCGGCGCGGACAGTGTCGTCTCCGTGCGCCCGGTACCCACAGAGTTCAACCCGCACTGGGTCTATTTCCCGAATGAACAGAATTTCCTGAAGATCAGTACCGGAGAAAGAGAGCCGATCACCTCTCGTCAACTTCTTCCAACAGCGTTCCATCGCGATGGCAATGTGTTTGTCGTAAGCACGCAGGTATTGCTTACGACGAATTCGTTGTATGGGGAGAAGATGGCCGGAATCGTATCTCCGCAAGACGAATCCTGCGATCTGGATACGACGGAGCAGTGGGAAAGAGTAGAAACACTGCTCGCAAGTCGCAACCCTGCGCAAGCGTGATCAACTGCTAGTCAGCTTCAAGTGCGGTTTCCGCCAGACGAATGGCTTCGAGGTGATGGTCCCACCCTTCGATGGCTTGCCGGCATCCTTCGCGGGCCATGGCCGTGCTCAGTCTCTTCTCTGCCGCATCGAAGGTTTTTTCGGCCTCGACTCTGAACCGGGTTGCGGCATCATGCTCGCGCCGAATTCTGCTGGCGAGGCGCTTCATTTCGGGAGACGCGAATCCTGATTCTTCGTAGATGGATCTGAATTCCGGACTCCACTTTTTGCGAATCTCCGCTTCGGCATCATTCAACAAGTCATTTGCTTGGTCGGCGGCTTTCCGGACTCGCTTCTTCTCGCTCAACCACCTCATGACGGACCAGTCAAGAGCTTCGGCCATCAGTGCACGCGCCTGTTCGACCTGTGTAAGTTTTTTCATCATGGCCTCGCGCCAAAATGCGAAACGTGACGCAGATCACGCAAATAAATCTGCTTCGCATCGTGTGAAACGTACTACGCTTTTACCGGATTGTCTTCTGTTCTCGGCAGGCCCTGCTCTTGGAGCTTGTGTGCCCGCATGCGACTCCACAGGCTGCTCTGGGCCGATGGATTTGTTGCGAACCACATCTTCGGAGGGTTCCCCAATGGCCACCGATCTCCAAGACGAACCGAGGATCACTATTCCGCGCTCCCGGGTCAACGATTACACACATGAAATGGCCGCGATGCGACGTGGATTCATCCTGGAAAGCACTGGCGTCGATCTCACTCACCTCGCGCACTACTCTTTCGATCCCGCAATTCTCCCTGGAAATATCGAAAACTTCATTGGTGTAGCACAAGTGCCGATAGGAGTAGCCGGGCCACTTCAAATTCACGGTGAGTATGCCGAAGGCGAGTTCTTCATCCCCCTGGCGACCACCGAGGGCACGGTGGTCTCAAGCTACAACCGCGGCATGCGGGTGCTCAGCGAGTCCGGGGGTGTCCGAACGACTGTAGTGGATGATGCGATGCAGCGCGCGCCCGCCTTCCTGCTTGGAAACGCGCGCCTGGCAAGATCTTTCGGGCGATGGGTCGAAGAGCACTATGAGCATATCAAGCGTGAGGCAGAAGCGACGACTCGAGTCGGGAAACTGATCAGGATCGAGCAGTTCGCGGTTGGGCCTGTACGCTACCTGCGCTTCAATTACACGACTGGAGATGCGGCTGGTCAGAATATGACAGGCAAGGCGACGCAGGCGGCCTGTGAATGGATTCGCGATAACTGTCCATTCCGCACCTCTTACTATCTCAGCGGAAACATAGACACCGACAAAAAGCACTCGCATTTGAATATGCTGCTTACGCGTGGCAAACGAGTGGTAGCGGAAGCCGTTATTCCTGGACAGTTGCTCAGGCGGTACCTCCACATCGAGACCGAAGAGATCTGCAAGATTCGCGAGGTTCAGATCTCGGGCGCTTTTTTAGCCGGATCATCCAGCACTGGTGCGCACGCCGCAAACGGACTGGCTGCGCTTTTCATTGCGACCGGCCAGGACGTCGCCAACATAGCGGAATCACACTCATCGCTCACGTATACGCAGGCTCTCGAAAACGGTGATTTTTACTGGTCTATTACGCTTCCCTCGCTGATCGTCGGCACATTCGGCGGCGGCACGGGATTGGCGACCCAGAGACAGTGTTTGGAGATGATGGGTTGCTACGGTGACGGCAAGGTAAACAAATTTGCGGAAATCTGTGCCGCGGTCGTGCTCGCCGGCGAGATTTCGCTGGTCGCTGCCATCCTTCACGGTGACTGGGTTTCCTCCCACGAACGACTCGGGCGCAACCGAAGGTAAGAGGGTACATGCCCATGACTCACGAGTGCGAATATTTATCGTTTGGCGACTCGCTGTTTCTTTATCTCGAACGCAACGGTGCTCCCCTTAATATTGCCTCGCTGGCAGTTTTCGACGGCGAAATCTCCGCCGCGTATCTTCGCAACCTGGTCGCCTCGAAGCTCAGCCAGATCCCTCGCTACATGCAACGAGTGGTTGTCCCGCCGCTGAACGTAGGCATGCCATATTGGGAGTTTGCGACTGACTTCCGGTTGGAGCGGCACATCCACGAGATTCGGCTGAGGCGTGGGACGGTTGCGGAACTCAAAGACGTTACGGCGAATGTGCTCAGCCCCAATATGGACCGAAAGCATCCGTTATGGGACCTGACCCTGATCCGCGGCCTTAAGGGTAACCGCACGGCAATGATCGCACGTGTACACCACTGCCTGGCTGATGGCATTTCAGGCATGGGACTGATCAACGTTTTGATGGATACATCTCCAACGGCACCGGTTTTTACGCGCCCTAAAGTTCGTGTGCCCCGCCCTGCCGTTAACGGCAATGGGACGGATACGGTCAATTCCGCAATCCAGTCCTGGTTCTCGACGTTGGAGCGGTTGCTGCAGGCCGGGAGCGGAGTACTCACGATGTTCCAGCGCGCCATGGGGATCTCAGAGAATGGCGCCGCCGAAGCTGAGGCTGCGAACAACTTACGCAAGCCCGGGCAAGACCAGATCGTGCGCGTTGCGGCCGAATTGGCGGAAGTGCCTCAGCGGTTGCCCTTCAACGTACTCTGCCGTGGGCCCCAGCGCTTCGAATGGACCGAGACTCGTTTGGAATATTTAAAGGCTTTGCGCAGCAAGTGCGGCGCCTCGGTCAACGATGCCATCCTCACTGTCCTCACCGCGGCATTCCGGCGTTACAGCGAATTGCATGGGGTGAATCCACGCGGCCGCTCTATTCGTATCGTCGTGCCGATGAGCACGCGCAGACATCAGTCGGACGGATTAGGAAATCACATTACATTCGCGCCATTTTCCGCTCCACTGGGAATTCGTACTCCCAAGAAACTGCTCAGCGCCATTCATCAGCGGATGGAATTCGTAAAGACAGCGCGCATAGCTGAGTTCGTGTCGTTTGCCGGTACGCTCCTCGGTACGATTCCGACCGTCCTGCAGGCTATGCTCGCGCCCATCATCAGTGAGCTACCCATCAGTGTCTGCAATACGATTTGTACCAATGTGCCCGGACCGAGACAGCCGCTTTATCTGCTCGGACATGAAATGCTCAAGGCTTATCCCTATGTTCCCATCGGCGGGGAGATGGGCATCAACTGCGCAGTGCTTTCGTATAACGGAATGGTGTACTTCGGATTTACCGGGGATGCAAAGGCCGCACCGGACCTGGAAAAGCTGCCGAAGTTCGTTGATGAGAGCGTCGCGGAGTTGCTCCGCGCAGCAGGAGTCCGCAGGCAGCGCTCACGCAACACAAAGTCTCGGCGTGTCGCGGCCACTCCGCTCGAAGCGCAGACCGATCGGATTGGCTCGAAGCCAAAGCCGATGGCAAGAGCTGCAGCCGCGGGAGTGACGTCAACAGCGGCATAAGAGATTACTATGTCGCAAAAGAAGGAGAATAGTTACCGCGGCGAAGCCCTCAACCCGGAGTGGCATGAATCGCTGTATGCGGTAGAACTGGTGCTGTTGCTGGGTTCACCCGTGTATTACGGAGCAGGGGTGCCGCCAGGAGACGGATCGGCAGTTGTCCTGATACCCGGATTTCTACACGGCGATACGTACCTGATCGTGATGTATGCATGGCTGAAGCGGTTGGGATATTCTCCGACGTATTCCGGAATCGGCTTCAATGCGAGCTGCCCCAATCTCCTGATTTCAGAGATCGTGGAACCGGTCATTACCGATGCTGCCAGAGTGACTGGGCGAAAAGTCCACCTGATCGGGCACAGTCTTGGCGGGGCGATCGCGCGTTCGATCGCAACGCAGCGAAACGATATAGCTTCGGTTATCACGCTGGGATCTCCCGTCCGGCAAACAGTCGTTCGCAAAAGGATTTTTCAGAGCGCGGAAGTTGTCCGGAAGTACCTGATTGCCAACCGGGCCGAGCGTGTGAGGCCACAATGCCTCACCGCGGAATGCCCCTGCGCATTCATGAAGTCATTGCGTCAGCCATTTCCATCGAAACTACCGCTGACTGCTGTCTACACTCGAGATGACGGCCTGGTGGAATGGACGAGTTGCAGAACCGGAGACCCAAGCGTGGATGTCGAGGTTTCCGGAACCCACAGCGGCTTGGCGTTCAACCCGGCGGTTTACCGTGTTATCGCAGAACGACTCGCCAGCGCTTCTACTGGACGACGCGAAAGGAGCGCTATCGCTTAGCTTTACGTTTCTTCGTGCGCTCGCCGGTTGACCGAGGTCGCGCTCGCTTTTGGAGGCGGGCCTCTAATTCCTCCAGCCTCTTCTTCAGTTCAGAAACTTCACCTTTGTCGTCTTTTGCGTCCTGCGGCATACGGAGCAACTGGCGGATGGAGTCGATAGGGGATGTCGCCGCCGCCTGCAGATCAGAGAGGCCGCTACGGAACGACTGCTGTACTTTTCCGTAGGCGTCAAAGGCCGACTTGAGATACCACGACAGGAAATCCCGTCCAACCTGATCGGATGCGACGATCAGCTGGCGCATCAGTTCCAGTGGGAGTCCGGCCGATCCCTCTTTGTTGTCCTCGACAATGATCTGCATCAGGGTAGGACGGGTCAGGTCTTCCCCGGTTTTTGCGTCCACCACACGGACCTCGTAGCCCTTGCGAATGAGGGTGGCGATTTCCTCCAAGTTCACGTAGCGACTTCGCGACGTGTCATAAAGCCGGCGGTTTTCGTATTTCTTGATGATATGTGGAGCTGACATTCCCGATTCTCCCCGGATGCTGCGACGCAATATTGCGCTTACCTATGTTGACATATCACTCTGATCAAGCCTATGCTTTTCTTGATTGCTGCGGTGCAGCATAGAGTGAGGAGGCTTTTATGAAAGCGGAAGTGAAACGGGAAGGGGTGGAGCCGCGACCCTCGTCTTTTGTATCTCTGTTATCGGGCTGGGTACAGCAGGCGATGGAGAGTTTCTTCGCAACCCAGCGGATCCTGATCGATGTAGCAATGCGGCAGAACGCCAGCACGATGAAGGCAATGCGCGAGAGCATATCTCATCCGGAGCACTCGCCGAACGCAATATTGAATGAGCTTGCAGTGGAAGGGACGGCAAACTTCGTCGAGGCGCAGAGAGTCCTGCTCGACCTCGCCGATAAAGAGAACGAACTGTTCATGAACGGCGTCAGGGAGCGGGTCCATAATTCACGCGCGGCCGTTGCCATGGTGGACGTGGTCCGTCGCAGCACCGAAAACTTCGTGACCATGCAGCAGGAGTTCCTTACGATCGCCAGCAAGCAGACGCAGGGATTCCTGAATGATGCCAAGAACGGAAAACGTTACGACGGTGGTCGTTTGATTGAGTTGGCTCGCGAAGGCATGGAGAACTTTGTCCGCACACAGAAGAAGCTGCTCGACGTCATCTCAGAAGAAACCACGAAGGCATCAAGCAAGGGTGAGCGCACGATGAAACCGGCTGCCAGGACAGAAATCAGCACCTTGGCACGCGAATCTGTAAACACGCTGGTTGAGGCGCAAAAGAAGCTGCTCGACGTTGCCGCGCAGCAGATGAAGACGAACCTCAAAGTAGCAAAGAATGCGACTGAGGTTGCTATACCGATGCGCCTGCCGATCGCAAAGCTTACAGGCGAAGGCGTAAAGAGCTTCGTCGACGCCGAGAAGGCACTTATCGATTCGATGATGAAAGCAAAGCAACCCCGAGGGAAGGTCGTCGAAGTTCATCGCGCGAAGGTGGGCCGGCGAAAACCACGCCGAGCAAGGTCAATGGCCGCGACCGCCTGATGATGGCGCCCAGACAATCATGACCCCGCCGCGGATGTTAAGTCCGCGGCATTTTTCTTGGTTGCGGAAACAGGAGCCGCTATGGCAGCATTCCAACACTTTGCGACAACTGGAATAGGGGTTATCTCATCCAACAGCTAGTTGGTAGCCAATAATCTATGGCCCATAGTCGAACGCAGACTGTCAGTATCCGGGAGTCGGGTCCTGCGAATATTTCCATCTGGAAAGAAGCTTTTTTTGGAGCTGAACTCCTTCTGCTCCATGCCTCCCCGACCTATTACGGGTTTGGAGTTCCACGGGGTGACGGCTCGGGGGTCGTCGTCATACCAGGGTTTTTGGGAACTGACGAATACCTCCAGCACCTGAACGGCTGGCTCACACGCATTGGTTACAGGTCCTATCTATCGGGGATCGGGCTGAATGCCGAGTGCCCCAACCTGTTGATCAAGTACAAGCTGTGGGCAACGATCGACAAGGCTTTGAAGGAAACCCACGGCAAGGTTCACCTTGTGGGGCACAGCCTGGGAGGCATCATGGCGCGTTCGGTCGCTCGCCAACGGCCCCGCGACATAGCTTCTGTGACAACCATTGCCTCTCCTTTCAGGGGCACTGTCGCCCACCATTCGATCCTGCGCGCTGCCGGATTTGTGCGGAGCCAAATCCTGGAAGAGTATGGAACGGCGGTTCTTCCCGACTGCTACACGTCAAGGTGTACGTGCGATTTCGTGTGCTCACTGCGCACGCGCCTGTCAAAGTCGGTGCGCCAGACAGCGATCTATACGCGGGATGACGGGGTGGTGGACTGGAAGTGCTGTGTGACCGGCGATCCCAAGATCGATGTCGAGGTCCCCGGTACACATATCGGTCTTGCGTTCAACGCGTCCGTATATGGGGTGATAGGCGATCGTCTCGCCAAAGCTCAGCAAAACACTTAACTGGCAACTGCAACTGACTTTTCTCGTCCGCCCACGCTCGGTCGGGCTCGGCGTTTCTCCAACACGTGCGGCCGTGGAATGGGCAGTTCCATACGAACCAGCGGAATCGGGGCTGGTGGGTCAGGCAGTTCAGTACCGGCGACTCCCCGTTCCTGCATGAGCAATCGTCGGACCATACGGAGGTCATTCAAGAGCCTCTTACTGCGGTAGATATGATGTTCCAAAGCTTCCAGGTCATACGAAGCGATCTTCAGGACATCGATTCTTCTTGAACCGTTGGTTCCATGATCCTGAATGTCCGCATCGACATCGCGCCTGGTTTCTGCAATTGCTTCCGCTAACAGTGCAAGAAACTCCTGCGCACCCTCGATACTGCTAAAAGCGTCTTCGCATCGCTGCGGCATATCGTGTCCTCCAAATCAATACTGGCGTGGTGACGGAATTAGGCACGCTCTCTGCCGGAGATTGCTGTGGCCTCGCTGAGGAATGGCTTCTACGGCGGCACCGTTCTTGCGAAGCGATTTCACTCACATGTAAGTCATCAGAAGCTTGTGAGTTGGCAATGCTCTTACTGAATGTTGCTGTTTCATTGTCGGCCTCACCGTAATTTCGCTCCCGATCCTTGAACCTGGCTGGCAACAATTGGAAACGCTCCCCTGATGTTGGAAAGTTTGCAGCGAAGTTGGGGTTGTTGCCGTGACGCAAGTCACGAATCCGCTTCGAGGCGCGATATGTCGCTTGCAACTGGATTGCGGAGCGCCCGCTCAAGACAGTCCCGGGATTGGGCAGGGATTGGACAAAGACAACGGCCCCATCAGTTCTCAATTCCCAATGTGCCTGAAGAGGCCAGACAAGAATAGATGAGGGTTGGAAAGATTCGAACGCGTGTTCTCGAATCGTGAAAAGCCCCACCCTGGCCATAAAAGCCAGAATGGGGCACCGTCAATCTTGGATTGTGCGGAGTTACTTCTTCGCGTCGCTCTTGGCGTATTTGCGGCGGAAGCGCTCGATGCGGCCCGCAGTATCCAGCATTTTCTGTTTGCCGGTAAAGAACGGGTGGCAGTTGGAGCAGATTTCCACGTGGATGTCGCCCTTATGGGTGGAACGAGTGGTGAAAGAGTGTCCGCACGCGCACAGGACGCGTACTTCGTCGTAAGTTGGGTGAATAGCAGCCTTCATAGCAGTCTCAAATCCTCTGTTGCAAAACATTGATTCTAACAGGAATGGCCGGAAAACCGCAAAATCCGGGGTTCGTGTGATTGATTTTTGGAAAATCTTCTCGTGGTTAGATGCCTGATTCGAAGTTTCGAACCAACGGTCGCGGATTGTGGGCGGATGGACGCGGATTTCTTGCCCACAGCCCCAATTCCTTATGCCGATGTACTCTTGACGGCGGCCTCATCGATGACCCGGCGCAACAGACTGCAACAGTGTCGATCAAACTCGTAAGCTCCAGTGTTCGGAAGTTCTTGCGCATACGTGTTTGACTTCTCCCACGCTTCGTTGGCTTCCTTCAGGTCGCCTTCAATCCACCGTAAGGCGCTGAAGGCTTTCCAGTAATCCACTTTGAAGTGAGTAGGTTTCCTGGCCGCCATTCGGTTCCACCATTCGCGGGCTGCAACTGGGTCGCGTCGAAGATAGGCATTTGCGAACACGAACTCTGCGTGCAATTCGCCGGAGACTGCTGACGCACAGTTGTTGTACACGGCTTCGGCATCTTGTAATGCAGATAGAGCCTCGGCATTCTTTCCTTGATCGAGGAAATACATATACGCATAAAGCCGCAGAAGCATTCCGCGGACTCCCTGCGTAATCAAGTTCGACGCCCGCTGAATTGCTGCGATATCGAAGTCTCTTGCTCGCATGGGCGTGACTAGGCTTGATCCGATGATTGCCATGGTGCGGTGATAATCCGCCATGGGGCCACCTATAAGGAGCTGATAAATAGCTGCGCCGTCGGAGTAACTCTCGACTGTTTGAAAAGGAATCACGTTTATTGCCGCCAGAAGGAGGCTCCAGCCCGCGAAAAGTGCGAGTACTCCATGCAATTGGAGCGGAGAGTCGCCCGGTTCCGAGATCGCGAGCCACAACGCCAAGGATCCAGTCACCAATGTGACAAAGGGGCCTGCTGTGATCATCAACAGGTTGTCTCTTACAGAGAAATCAGCCGTCGCGGGGGCCATACCGGTTCCGCCGCCCGTCGGTAGAAGTTCCGCGAGTTTAAAATCAAAAGCCCATCTGCCATTGCGAATCCGCCATTGCAAAGGCCCGACGAGAAAGGCGCGCAATTTCATGCCAAGCGCAATGCCCGCTAAGGTGTGTCCCAGTTCGTGCAAAGCCACAATTACCAGGAGGATCAGTGCGAAGATTACGATACCTGGAACATATGTTGTGCTTGGTGGAACTCCTTTCAGGTGGAGCCACTTGTCCCACCAGTAAAAGATTCCGAGGCCAGCGCAGACTGCTAAGAGCTCGGTAAGCAGAGAAATTGCCCTCGATGTTCCATCCCCGGCAACTGGCGGGTTCGCCTTTGCACCAGAACTGGATACCAGGTCGTACCTCCGCCAGAAGGCGATGAGACCAACAACTCCAAATAGCAACAGAATCCCAAATAGACGCAACGCCGAGGGCGGGAAGGATCGCAAGAAGAAAATGAACGGCCATACCGACATTAGAACGACAATCAAACTCGCGGTAATTCCCCAATGCCGCCCTGATGGCTTGTCTCTCCAGACAGTCCACCACGCCACAGCGAACACAGCTGTGACGGGAGTGTACAAGACCGCCACAACAAGGTTGCCGTGAAGCGGCGAAGAGGAGCGCGGCTGGAGGATAAGCCAAATGTTTTCAACGACGAGTTGCAGACAGACTAACGACGAAAATCCGAACAGCCAGCACAGATTCTTCCGCAGTGCGTGCATCCTGCCAGAGCACCTTTCCCGGGGAGCCAAAGTTTAGTTCCGTCGAAAAGCCGAGTCCATATTTGTTTGCAGGGCGCCTCGATCTCGCACCTTGGGGCTTGCACCTTGTACCTGCCGCGTTGTGACGGATGACCGTGACAGACGGTTGCGGGTCTCGGTAGCGTGGAAAGTGGAGTTCGAACTATGTCCACGGTTGCCGAGGCGGTTGCCGCGCCCTATGCGCTGACCAACCCTATTTCTCTTATTGTCGACAAGCCGCGCGAGGAGTTCACGCGCGAAGACCTGATCCGCGTCATCCAGGAGCGCCAGATCGAGCGCATCACGTTCCATTACACGGCGCTGGACGGCAAGTACAAGGAACTGAAGATCCCGGTGGCGAATCGCTTCCAGGCCGAGCGCGTGCTGGCCGACGGCGAGCGCGTGGACGGGTCGTCGCTGTTTCAGGGCATGGTCGAGACCGCGCTCAGCGATCTCTATGTCGTGCCTCTATATAAGACGGCGTTCCTGAACCCGTTCGACGATGCGTCGCTGGATTTGACTTGTCGTTACGTCACGCGAGAAGGCCAGCTTGCGCCTTTTGCGCCGGACACAATTCTGAACAATGCCGCGGCGCTGTTTCGTAAGACCATCGGCTGCGACCTGTTCGCGCTGGGCGAACTGGAGTTCTTCCTGCTGAGCGACTGGCCGACGGCGCTGTTTCCGCCGGACCGCCAGCGCGGATATCACTCCGCGTCGCCCTATATAAAGAGCGGCCTGATCCTGAACGAGATGATGCGCTACATCTCGCAGATCACCGGGGCGGTAAAGTACGCGCACGCCGAGGTCGGCTACATCGACAGCGTCCGCTCGAACCTCGACGAGATCAAAGGCAAGAGCGCCGAGCAGTTGGAGATCGAGTTCCTGCCGACGCCGATTGAAGATGCCGGCGATCACCTGGTGCTGGCGCGGTGGCTAATTCGGAACGTGGCTTACAAGCACGGATGCGTGGCGACGTTCGCACCGAAGATCGAAGAGGGAGTTGCCGGGAATGGGTTCCACGTCCATATGGACGTGCGGAAGAACGGCAAGAACCTTATGACCGATGCCGGTCGGTTGAGCGAGACGGCGAAACGCGTTATCGGGGGGCTCTGCACGTATGCGGATACCCTGACGGCGTTCGGCAATACAGTGAGTTCGGCGTACCTGCGGCTGGTGCCTAACCAGGAGGCGCCGACGCGGATCTGCTGGAGCGATATGAACCGCTCGGCGATGATTCGCGTGCCGCTGGGCTGGCGCGACCTGAAACATTTGGCCGGAACGCTCAACCCGCAGCAGAAGGCCATCTTCGAAGATCGCGAGGGGCGGCAGACGGTAGAACTACGCTCGCCCGACGGATCAGCCATCGTTCACCTGCTGCTGGCTGGGATCGCAATGGCGGCACAATGGGGAATGTCGCACGACGAGGCGCTTGAAATCGCCGACAAGTTCTACGTGCAAGGCAACATCTTCCACGATCAAAGACTGGTCGCGTCATTGCCGCCGCTGCCGAAGAGCTGCGTGGAATCAGCCCGCGTGCTGGCGCAGAAGAAAGATCTCTATACCCGCGAGGGAGTGTTCCCGGATTGCATGATCGATTACGTCGGCAATCTGCTAAAGCAGGAGCGTGATGAAGATATGAACCGGTACCTGATCGATCTCCCTGCGGACGACCGCCTGCACGAGACGAGGAAGATCATGCACAAGGATCTGCATCGGCACTGATGGGTGCTGGGTACTGGGGACTCGCCCAGAACCCAGTACCCTCCTCTTGACCAAAGCCTCGCCCCAAGCTACTCTCCCCCAACTCGCTTTCACATCCACGAAGGAGTCTCTCTCCATGGCCACTCTTTCCGCGCTCTGGCTTCCGATACTGCTTTCGGCGGTGGTGATCTTCATCGCCAGCTCGATCCTGCACATGGTGCTGCCGTATCACAAGAACGACTACTCGAGGCTTCCCGACGAGGACAGGGTGGTGGCCGTGTTGCGCTCGGCGAATCTCAAGCGCGGGCTGTACATTTTTCCGCACTGCACACACCAGGAGATGAACAAGCCTGAGATGGTGGAGAAGTATAAGCAGGGACCAGTCGGGCACATGACGATCTTCCAGCCCGGGAAGATCAACATGGGGAAGTACCTGGGACTATGGTTCGTGTATTGCCTGATCGTCGCGTTCTTCGCTGCATATATCGCCGCGCATACTTTGTCGGCCGGTGTTCAATACCTGGTGGTGTTCCGCATAGTCGGCGCGACCGCGTTCATGGCTCTCGGCATTGGACCGCTAGCGAACGGAATATGGAAGGGCCAGCCGTGGGGAATGACGATCAAAGAGGTCATCGACGGGTTGATTTATTCGCTGCTCGCGGCGGGTGTATTTGGGTGGTTGTGGCCCAGATAAAGGAGGTGATTTGGTACTGAGACTGGACATCGCGCTAGCCGTACTGCGATGGGGTTGGTGCTCGTCATTTGGGCTCGGCCCCTCTCAGTTCGATACAACGCTTGGACCACGGGCCTCCGTGAACGACATGCGAACATCAATCCACCGCCGACTCCGGAAATGCGACTCTGAACACCAAAATCATGACCGCGATACTCCGCGTCGCCGGGGTCATGCTCGTCGGGTTCGCGCTATCGGTGCTGCTCGGTCAATTCAGGCGTTGATCGACTGCGGTTTGACCTTCCTGCCACTTTTCCCGTAAAATTCAATGGTTTGCCTGTACTGCTACGTCCCGTCTAGGGAACCCCTGTGGTGACCGTCGGTCCCAGCGTGAATGTGTGTTCCGTTTTCCGGGGAAGTGCAAGCGCACAGATTGAATTCCTTTAGGGCTCCTCGCCCGTAGTATGTCTGGGGAGCGAAGGTTTGGAGGCATTGCTATGTACGCGGTCATCCGCGCCGGTGGGAAACAGTATCGCGTGAGCCCCGGAGACGTCGTCCGTGTGGAGCGCTCGGAATCGCATATTGCAAGTGGCGACGTCAGCTTTGACGTGCTGGCCGTGAGCGGCGGCGACGGTCAGATTTCGAATCCGTCGGACGCGCGCGTGGTTGGACAGGTGATTGGCGAAGGTCGCGCCGACAAGATCCTGGTCTTCAAGTTCAAACGCAAGAAGCAGTACAAGAAGCTGCAGGGGCATCGGCAGGGATTCGCCGAGGTCCGCATCTCGCAGATTGCGTTCGACGGACAGACCTTTGACGCTCCGGCGTTGCCGGAAAAGAAGGTGAAGGCCAAGAAGGCGGAAGAGGCTGAACCCAAGGCAGAGCACGAGACTAAGCAGGCTGCGCCGAAGAAGAAGACGGCTGCCAAGAAGACTGCTGCGAAGAAGGCTCCCACAAAGAAGGCTGCAGCGAAGAAGGGTTCGAGCAAGAAGAAGTAGCCGCGGGTCCCTCGACTACGCCGCGCAGACAACGCGCGGCTCCGCTCGGGATGACGGTGGTTAGTGGTTCGTAAAGAAATTAGAGGATTTTGTCATGGCACATAAAAAAGGTTTAGGTTCATCGAAAAACGGCCGCGACTCGAATGCGCAGCGGTTGGGCGTAAAAGCGTTCGGCGGACAGGTTGTTCCCGGAGGCAGCATCATCGTTCGGCAGCGCGGCACGCGCATCAAGCCGGGCCTCAACGTTGGCCGCGGAAAAGACGACACCTTATTCGCTAAGGTCGACGGCAAGATCAAGTTTGTCGATCGCGGACGCATGGGCAAGTTCGTCGTGATCGAGCCGCTCGAAACCGCCAAGGCGTAAGCGACACGGATCGGCAAGACCTACATCTGTTAACTACGACGGGGTGGGGCGCGGTTCCACCAGGAGCGGGATACGGCTTCACAGCAGGCCTCGTGGCGAGCGGGGCCTTTTGCTTTGCAGACAGTCGAAAGACTGAGGCTTCTTAGCTTTCGACTTTTGACTTCAGACCTTCGACTCCCATGTTCGTTGACGAAGCGAAAATTCGGGTGGTAGCCGGTGATGGCGGCAATGGCTGCATGGCCTTTCGGCGGGAGAAGTTCGTTCCGCGCGGGGGCCCGTCGGGCGGTGATGGCGGTCACGGCGGTGATGTCATCATGGAAGCCAGCGAGAAGCACAACACTCTGGTGCACTTCCGTTTCAATCCCGAGTACAAGGCGCAGCGCGGACGTCACGGGGAGGGCTCGAATCGAACCGGAGCCGAAGGCGAAGATGTGATTCTGAAGGTTCCCGTCGGGACGCTGGTTTACGACGAGGACACCGGCGATCTCGTCCATGACTTTCAGACCGCCGATGATCGTCTGGTGATTGCGCGAGGCGGACGGGGCGGACGCGGGAACCAGCATTTTGCGACGTCGACACACCAGGCTCCTCGCGAGCACGAGTTGGGCCGACCCGGTGAAGAACGCCATTTGCGGCTGGAGCTGAAGCTGCTCGCCGATGTTGGACTGGTCGGGTATCCGAATGTTGGAAAATCCACGCTGATTTCGCGGATTTCGGCGGCGCGGCCGAAGATTGCCGATTATCCATTTACGACATTGCAGCCGAATCTTGGCGTAGTTGCGCTCGGTGAGTTGCCGAACGTGGTCAGTTATGTTGTTGCCGATATCCCCGGATTGATTGAGGGGGCGAGCGAAGGTGCGGGATTGGGAACGCGGTTCCTGCGCCACGTGGAGCGCACGCGATTGCTGGCGCACCTGGTGGATGTTTCGGATGCGAGCGGGCGGCTCGACCCGGTGAAGGATTTCGAGGTCATTATGGGCGAGTTGGCGAACTTCGGCGCCGATCTCGAATTGAAACCGATGATCGTCGTCGCCAGCAAGGCCGATGTCGCCAACCCGGAGAAACTGGCGAAGGTCAAAAAGTACGCCGCGCGGAAACGGATGCCGTTCTTTGAAATCTCCGCGGTTACTGGGCAGGGCATTAAGGAATTGCAGTGGGCGATGGCGCGGTATGTCGAGCAGGTTCGAGCAGCCGAGGTCAGTGGAGAAAAGGCAGATCTGCGACTGCCCGGGGTTGAAAAGAAACAACGCGAACGATTGCACAGGATCGACTCACCACGGAGACGCAGAGGCACAGAGTCTTTGGGTAGAAAAGCAAAATCGAAAAGCGGCAAGGCGGCGAAATCGAGGGCGGTTACTAGCAAGAGAATCGCTCAGAAGCCGGCAAAGAAAGCAGCCAAGAAAACGACTCGGCCGAAACGCGCAAGAGACTAGACCTCGCACTTCGATGTAGAGCAAACTGAGAACCGGGATTGAGAACTGAATGAACCTGGCTTTATTTGGCGGCACCTTCGACCCGATTCATCGTGGACATCTTGCGGTGGCGCGCGCGGCTGCCGAGCGATTCAAGCTCGGCAAGATTTATTTCGTGCCTGCCGATATTCAGCCGCTCAAGGCCAAGACGGCGGTCACGCCCTACTATCACCGACTGGCGATGATTGCGCTGGCGGTAGCGGGAGAGAAGAGATTTATCCCGTCGCTGCTGGAGGCGCCCGAGGTCATCCAGGCGGAGGGCAAGCTGGCGAGCTACTCGATCGACACAGTGAAGCGATTTAAGCAGACGCTAAAGAAGAGCGACCAATTGTTTTTCCTGATTGGAATCGACGCCTTTCTCGACATTGCCAAGTGGCGTAGCCCGGTAGAGTTGCTACACGAATGCGAGTTCATCGTGGCGAGCCGCCCTGGGTATTCGCTGGCGGATGTTGCGAAGGCGCTGCCGGACTCGATGCGTCCGCGGGATGAGGTCACGAGAATATTTCGTTCGGCGAACGCTCATGGATCGATGGTGCTGCCGGAAACGACGATCCATCTGTTGGACGATGTAAGCGAGCCGGTTTCCGCGACGAAGATTCGCGCGGCGGCGGAATCGGGAAAGAAACTGGAGTCGATGGTTGGAGATGCCGTCGCCGAGTACATTCGCAAGGAAGGGCTGTACAAGAAAGGCGCGGAGACGCTGCCAGATGTTTCCGACAGAGAGAAGGCGAGGCAGGAGCGCGAGGCAAAGAAGCATCGCGCGGGACTGCAGATCGTGGGTGGAAAAAGGCGGGAGTAGGCGACCCACATCTGCTGAGAACGGCAGATATGGGGCACGAAGCACATTGGGAAGAACCTGAAGATCAAGGAACGAACCGGATGAAGAAGAACGAGATCAGAGAGCAAGTCGCGTTGGTGCTGGCAGCGGCCGAGGCGAAGAAAGCGGAAAACATCAGCGTGCTGGAACTGCCGAAGGAGTCCAGCGCTTTCACCGATTTCTTCGTGGTGTGCAGCGGAGCGAACCCACGACAGGTGCAGGCCATTGCCGACGAGGTGGATGAACGCTTGTCCAAAGCCGGCTTCGAGCCAAACCATCGTGAGGGTTATGATCGCGGCGATTGGATCCTGCTCGACTACGTGGATTTTGTTGTTCACATTTTCAACGAGAGCGCGCGAAAGTTTTACGATCTGGAGCGGCTGTGGAAGTCGGCGAAAAAGCTTGAGTCGGCCGAGGTGTTCGGGAAGAAGAAGCCGGCGAGAGCAACTGCGCGAACGGCATCCACGAAACCGGCGCGACGCGTGACGAAGACGCCAGCTCGCAAAACAGCCAGGAAGAGCGCGCGAAAGACTGTGGCGCGGCGACCAATCAAAGCTCGCGGCAAGAAGAAATAGGCCATGGCAGAAGAGGCGACAGGTTCCGCGCGCGATCAGGAACACCATCCCAGCGTGCTCGACCGCTACGTCGCCGAAGACCCTGCCTCTAAACGCCTTCTTGACCAAGCCACCAAGGTTGCTAAAACAGCCTCAACGGTTCTGATTCGTGGCGAAAGCGGCAGCGGAAAAGATCATCTTGCTTCCATAATCCATTTTCTGAGCGCGACTCGTGACGAACCCCTCGTCAAGATCGATTGTGCTTCCCTTCCGCACGAACTCCTGGAAAGCGAACTGTTCGGCTACGAGCGCGGCGCGTTTACCGGGGCGGCTCATCGCAAGCGCGGACGCATGGAACTGGCCGGGCGCGGGACAATCGTCCTCGACGAGATCGGCACGCTCACGCCCGCGATGCAGGCAAAACTGCTGCGCGTGCTCGAGGAACGTACATTCGATCGGCTCGGCGGAACGAAACCGGTGAAGCTCGAAGCTCGCATCATCGCGCTCACGAATGTAGATCTCGAACGTGCCGTTGCGCAGCATTCGTTCCGCGAAGACCTCTTTTACCGATTGAATGTCGTGCCGCTGGTTGTCTCGCCCCTGCGTGAACGGCCGCGCGACATCACTCCGCTGGCGCAAATGTTCGTAATGCAGTTGTGCGATGTGCACCGGCGGGGCACGATGACGATAAGCGCGGATGGGCGGCGGGCGCTGCAATCCTATTCCTACCCGGGAAACGTACGCGAGTTGCGGAACATCATCGAGCGCGCAGTGGTACTCGGAACAACACGAGAGATTGCGCTCGAAGATCTTCCCGCACACGTGAGGCAAACCTCGTTATCCACTCGAAAACCCACGCTCGAGGATCTCGAACGCTCATACATCGCGGAGATTCTCGATTACGCCCGCGGCAAGAAGTCGAAGGCAGCCGAGATTCTGGGGATTACCCGAAAGACTTTACTGGAGAAGAGGAAGAAATACAGGCTGGATTGAATGTGGTCACTCTTCCGGCTTCCATTTGTCCCGATTGATTCGCAGCCAGACTATCAGCACCAGGCCGACCAAGCCCAGAACGATCAGCACCTTCATAGAGCCTCGCAGATCACGCATTTCAAGTAATGCGTCTCGGGCACGTTGAGCAGGACGGGGTGGTCCTGCGACTGCCGGCGCACTTCGTGCACTCGCACCGATCGGCGCGCATCGGCGGCCGCCGAAGCCAGCATCTCGAGAAAATCACCCTCACTCACGTGATACGAGCACGAGCAAGTGACTAATTTGCCGCCTGCTCGGAGCATCTTGAGTGCCCGGAGGTTCAATTCCTTATAGCCGCCCAAGGCTTTCGCGGCGGCGGATTTCGCCTTCGCAAACGCCGGCGGATCGAGAACGATGATGTCGTATTTTTCGCCGTGATCGGCATAATCGCGCAATAAATCGAAGGCATTGGCCTCGATCCACTCGATCTCGCGCCCACTGAACGCCGCCTCGTTCATCTTCCAATTCTGTTCCGCCGCTTCCAGCGCCGCCCGCGACATATCCACGGCTGTCACCTGCTCGCAGGCACGGTTCAGATGCAGCGCGAATCCCCCCTGGTAGGTGAAGCAGTCGAGCACGCGGCCGGATGCGTAACGTTCTGCGGCGACGTAGTTCTCGCGCTGGTCGAGGAACGCGCCGGTCTTTTGTCCTGACTCGGTGTCGAACAGGAATTTCAGGCCGTTCATCGTGAACGTGGTTTTCGGCGGAACTTCCCCGCTGAGCCGCGACCAGATCAAAGAATCCGTTCGTGGCTCCATCTGCTCGAGTTCGCGAATACGCGGCTCCACACGTTCGAAGATAGCGATTGGCGACAATTCCGAGACCAGCGTGCCGACGATTGTGTTGCGGGCGTCGCGCGTGTCCATTGCCTGGGTCAGCACCTGGAGCGAAAGATAGTCGCCGTATTTGTCGACCATGAGGCCGGGGAGAAAATCGGCCTCGCTGAAGACGACGCGGTAGGCGTCAGAGTCGCGTACTACCCTGCTGCGGAACGCGGCGGCTTCCGAGATGCGCCTGCGAAGTAGCGAATTCCACTCGCGCGCCGAAACGACCTCAGGCGATATCGCGCGCACTGCGATTTGCGAGGCGGTGCTGTAGAGCGCGGTCGCGAGAGCGCGTGAGCGCGAGTCAACTACTGTCACGATACTTCCCGGTGGGATTCCGTCGGCGGATGCGACATCGGAGCGGTAAACCCAGGGGTGGCCTCCCCGCAGGCGAGCGGCGCCGCGTGCGTTCACGGTTACGATTGGATTTTCACTCTTGCGTGTCACTGGGTGGTCGGTTCGTTGAGTTTCTCACGGCAGCGCGCAATGGCGGCTTTGGCTGCCGATATCAGCGTGTTCTCCGGAGAAGCTTCTTTGATGAAAAGCGTATACTCGCCGATCGCTTCGTCCGGCTTCATCATCCGCTCCAGCGAGGCGGCGGCGGCAAAGTGCGCCAGTGCCTGGCCGGGATGCGGAAGGCTGTGCATCCTGCGAACGAGTTCGGGAACCGCGGTGTCCTTTCCGAGGATGTAATCGAACTGCGCAAGGCGTGAGAGTGCCTCGACATTCATCGGTTCCAAGGCGAGCGATCGCTCGAGCAGGCTCGCCGCTTTGGCGAAATCTTTGTTGCTCGCGGCGATCTGCGCGAGGTTGCGATAGCCGGGCGCGTACTTGTCATTCACCTGGATCGATGTTTCGAAAGCCTTCTGGGCACCACCGATATCTCCCATCTCGACCAGTGTTGCGCCCAAACCGTTGTAAGCCTCGTCGTAGCTGGGGTAGATATCGATCGCCTTCTGGAAATGGTCCCGCGCCTCCTGGTACTTCTTGTCATCGAAGTCCTTGCTGCCCCGGTCTACTTCCTTTTCAGCTTTTTTGGGAATCTTCAGGGATGTCGTCGAAACGATCCCGCCGGGCGCCTTCGCGTTGTTCTCTCCCTTGCGATGGATCCGGACCGTCAAGATCCGGTCGCCTTCGGCAGGTACTACGTTCTCAACGTTTTCTTCTTCAATACTGGCGCCGTAAACACGAACCCGATAGCTCACGTCCTGTGTCAGTCCCTGCGCGTTCCGAACGGAGCCAACAACGGTGAAGGTGGCGTAGCCTTCGCTGCTGGGGGATGTTTCCGCTATGGTCTGCCCCATGTCGTTCAGCACCGCGATGCGGATTGCCATGTTGGAAACGGCATTCCCTCTGATGGGCTGGCCAGCGGAATCGCGATTGTTGCCTTGCACTCCAGGCATTCCCTCTACGTCCTGTTTGTCGCTGAAATTATGCCCATTGGCCCAGACCAGCATGACCTTGAATTGAACCGTCTGCTGATAGCCTTGGGCGAATGCGAGAGGCGCGAACAGCAACAACAACGGAAAAAAACGACAGAGCCGTTTCATGGTGCGCCACCTATTCTGCGGCCGGCGAGGACTGCGAGTGCGGAATCTGGCGGCGCAGGTCTTGCAGCGCCTCCGGCGGAAGCTGCTCTTTTTCGTCTTCGAGTCCGGCCTCGTCGACGAACAATTCCCGGCCGTGCTCCATCTGGTGGCCGAAAGCCTGGGTGTAGGTCTTCCCTTTTTCAGAATGCTTTTCGAGGAAACGCCCGGTTTCGATGTCAAAAGTGCGCATGGAGGCGTTGCCCTTGTTGTTCACGAACACGGCAAACACGCCGCGTTCGCCAACGTGCGGCAGGAACATCCATGTGCGCTCAACGGTGACATTGGATCGGAAAGCCGTCTCCGGTTCTTCCGAAGGAATGTAGTACAGCAGGCGACTGCAGGAGTCACACGTGATGACGCGCTCGCCCTTGCGAACCTCGGCAAAGACCTGGGGCCGCAGCATGATCTGACATCCGAGACAACGCTGGTCACGAGCTTCGGCGATACCGGTGCCACGGTGCCTGGAGACGCGGTCGTACTGGCGCAAGCTGTCTTCGCCGACTGCTGCGCGAATTGACGACTGCTGCACGCGCAACTCGGAGAGCCTTTTTTCATCTTTTTCTGTAAGGGCACGGGCTTCGGCCTTTTCCCTCTCGATCTCGGCAGCTTCGGCCTTCAACTCCGTTTCCGCGGTTTTGACCTGGCGCTCCTTGTTTTCCGCGTCTTCCATGCAGTCGAGGATCTTATCCTCCAGGCTGCGAATCTCCTGTTCGGCAAAGGAAATCTCGTTCATCAGTGCGCGGTATTGATCGTTAGTCTTGACCGAAGAGGATTGTTCGCGGAACTTGCGAATTTTTTCGTGCTGGCCCTGGATCTCCGATTCGTACTTGCGCTTGGCCATTTCGTCCGCCTTTATGGCGGCTTTGGCCTTCTCGACGCGGTCCTTGGCGGAATTCAGCTTGGCTTCAATAGCGTGTAGATGTTTTGGCAGGGCGGCCACTTCAGCGGCGAGACGCGCAATTTCGTTCTCAACCTGCTGTAAATCCATGAGTTGGGCAAGGTCGGAATGCATGGTGAGACTATGAAAATTCTAACACGCTGGGGCTAGGAGATTCGCCGGATTGAGTCTCCCCGGGAGGAAAAGTTACCTTTTAACCGTGCTGATTGAGTTGGCAAAATTGATGATGGGGCTGACACTGGCGGCACTTCACCGCCCAGTCGCCGACTTCGTCCTCGAACAGGACCGGTTGCTCACTGCGCTCGCACGTCGCGGCGGCGTCAACCTACCTACTGGTTTCTCCGCCGAAACCTCACGCACAATTTTCTTCCTGCTCGGCATCCTCATCGCATTGGCCCAGATGGCGCGAATCTATTTGCTGTATCTGCAGAGATAAGACTTTCGGCGCGCCTGCTCCCCACCCGTACATTGCCACCAAGGCAATCGCAGACGAAAGTTCGCCGTCTTCCACAATCTCGGCGAAATCGGATTGAAGGACCAGTTAACGTCGCTCGACCAGGCGCTGCAAATGTTTCCGCAACTCGACGCCAGTCGACTCGGCTGGTGCGGATGGAGTTTCGGCGGCACCATGACCTTGAACGCCATGACGCACGGTAACCGATTCAAAGCCGGGGTTTCCGTCGCGCCCGTCACCGACTGGCACCTGTACGACTCCACCTACACCGAGCGCTACATGGGCCTGCCGCAGGAAAACGTCGCCGCATATGAGATTGTATTCCGTGGCCGTGGTTCTTGCCATTTGTGATTCCCGCACTAGACCTGCCGTTAGCTCATCCCTCAAACTAGGCGTATGCGATCCGCCTCTCATTTGCTCGACCACATCGGGTGGCACATTCTCCAGGAGTTACAGGAGAACGCGCGTCTTCCTTTCGCCGAGTTGGGCCGGAGGGTTGGCCTTTCGACGCCTGCGGTCGCCGAACGGGTTCGCAACATGGAAGATGCAGGGATCATTCGCGGCTACCGGGCCGAGGTCGATCCCAAGGCGTGCGGCTACAACATCTCGGCCTTCATTCGCGTGAATGTTGCCGGCGATAAGTTGCAGCACTTTGTCGAACTGGCGAAGACGTGCCCTGAGGTTCTCGAGTGCCATCGGGTTACCGGTGCGGAGTCGTTCGTGCTGAAGATGGCCGTCACCGATATGAACCATCTCGAGTCGGCCATCGATTCGCTGATGCCCTACGTCGCGACTACGACTTCGATGATCCTTTCGTCGGCGATCGTTTGGGGGCCGGTGCGCCCGCGTGAAGAGAAACCTGCCGAGCCGTCCGCAAAGTCGCGGAAGAAGCGTGGAAAGGCACACGCCAGAAATCGTTAAGCCGTTTCACGAAAATTCCGTCAAATCTTAAATCCCATTAATGAAAATACCTTCTGCTTCGCATGTACTCGCGGGGACGCTTCTTCGTACCATTTCTTGCGAGGCGCCGATGCAAAACAACCTTCATTATCTTGATAATGCCGCTACCGCCTGGCCGAAGCCGGAGTGCGTTTACGACTACATGCTGAAGTTCTACCGCGAGACGGGTGTGAACCCGGGGCGCAGTGGTTTCGATATGGCCATCGAAGCCGGCTCCCTGCTTGATCGGCTTCGCAAGCGGCTGACAAAGTTCTTCAACGGCGATCAGGATTGTCCCGAGCGTCTTTGCTTCGGCTACAACGGCACCGACGCGCTGAATCTGATCATCTTCGGGTCGCTTGCGGAAGGCGATCACGTTGTCACCACGAACTTGGAGCACAATGCGGTCATTCGCCCGGTAAACCACCTTGTCCGCGACCGCGGGATCGAGGCGACATTCGTTCCGTTCAACGGCGCGGGCTTCGTCGAGCCCGATGCAATAGCCAAAGCGATTCGTCCAAACACGAAATTGGTCGTTGTAAATCATGGGTCAAACGTCCTCGGCACCGTGCAACCGGTCGCCGAGATCGGTAAGATCTGCCGCGAGCGCGGCATCACGTTTGCTGTCGATACCGCGCAGACAGCAGGCGTGATTCCGATCGATATGCAGGCGATGAACATCGACGTGCTGTCGTTCACCGGGCACAAGGCGCTGATGGGCTGTACAGGCATCGGTGGTATGTGCGTGCGCAAGCACGTCGACATCGGCCAGACGCGGGCCGGCGGTACGGGCGTGCGCTCGGCTTACCCATATCACCTCGAAGAGTATCCATGGCGCATGGAGTTTGGGACTCCGAACATGGTGGGCGTCGCCGCTCTTTGGGCTGGGCAGGACTGGCTCGACCAGAACGGCGTCGAAAACATTCATGCCCGCGAGATCAAACTCGCGCGGAAACTGGTAGAGAACCTCAAGACAATCGAAGGTGTGAGGCTCTACTGCTGCGACAACCTCGAAAACCACCTCTCGACCATCAGCATCAACGTCGAGGGGCTCGAAGCAGGCGACGTCGGCACCATGCTCGACGTCGATCATGAAGTCGCGACGCGCACCGGCCTGCACTGCGCACCACTGGTTCACCAGCAGCACGGAACCCTGGATGTCCACGGTTCCGTGCGATTCTCGATCGGTGCATTCAACACCGATGCCGATATCGACGCCGCGATAGAAGGCATGCGGCAGATTGCGGCGTGGGCGAAGCAGCGCAACGCGAAGCGTGCAACGACCCCCGTACACGCGTAAACTCAGACGATCGCCGTGCTCATGTCCGGGGGGGAACGATCGACTGAGAAGGACAGTCATCAACTGAAGAAAGGACTTACTGGTGTTCGAAGTGAACAATCGGAAGTACGAAGTCGATAAGGACGGATTTTTGCAGAGCCCGGAGATCTGGGATCGCGCTGTTGCGCTCGATCTCGCGAACGCGCAAGGGCTGACGGAATTGAGCGAAGGCCACTGGAAGATCATCGACTACATTCGTGGCTACTGGAAAGAAAACGAAATTGCCCCGATGGTTCGCCACATCTGCAAAGAAACCGGCTACAAATTGAGCGACATTTACGACATGTTTCCCTCGGGTCCCGCCAAGGGTGCCTGCAAGGTGGCTGGATTGCCCAACCCGTCAGGCTGCGTCTAGAACAATTTGAGGGTAGCACCCGGCTTTACCAAAGAAGCCCGCTCCACGAACTGGGCCCTAACCTGTACTACGTGTATTTTCCCTAGGGCTCCAAGTTGCTGCGTGGACCAATGCGTACTACTCTCGCAGCAACTCTCACCAGAAAGCCCTCGCCATGCAGTCCGCTCGTTTTCGTTTCACAGTGATGTTTCTCGCCGCCATTTGCCTCTCTTCGCTCACCCAGGCACAAACCACTCTCACTGGGGAAACCTCGAATAACACTTCCGCGTGCTCCGCCGCTTCCGGTTACTGCCAGGGAGCATTCACCGGGATGTCAGATTCGACCAGCGGCACCTATAACGCTGTTCCGGGCCCTGTAAGTCATGCCGATATGCACACTCTCGAATACAGCAGTGCGACGACAGCGCTCTACGTGCACTTCATGCCTTGGTTTTGTATGCAGCCGGGATCGACCGCAACCGGCCCGGGCACCAGTTGCAATGGCCACATCCAGGTCGGCTACAACTCCGACGACGCGGCGACGGTGAAAGCCCAGATGAGCGACATGCAGGCGCGTGGCCTGCGGGGGCCGATCATCGACTGGTACGGTCCCAATAAGCAGATCGAGAACGGAACCACTTTGTTGGTAAAAAGCGATTTGGAGAGCCGCTGCATCGGGACCTCGTGCCCACTGTCATTTGCTATCACCGAAGACCAGGGCTCCATTACGCATTCGTGTCCAATGAATGGCGGCGGCACCGACCAGACCAACTGCATTCTTGGCGTTCTGGATAGCGACCTCGATTACATGAATGCCAATTTCTTCCCAAGTTCGGCCTACCTGCGCGTGGATGCAACCAACATGTCGGTTTCCCAGGGCGGACGCCCTGTGGTGTTCTTCTTCATCTGCGAAGAGTGCTTCACCAATCCGTCGCCGAACTGGCCATACATCTGGAACCAGTTGCGCGCACACGTCCAGTCTTATACAAGCGGCAGTCCGCTCATGTGGTTCATCTTCCGGAATGCTGGTGGTTTTAGTCATATGCAGAGCGACGGATCGTTCGCCTGGATCAATCACTACGGGAGCAACGATCCCTACGGCCTTGTCTATCTTGATAATTTCTACGACACCGCCCTCAAGTATCCGACACTGCAACCCTGGGGAGCTTCCTGGAAAGGATTCGACAACACCAACGCACCTTGGAAGCCGAACGTCAGCATCACGCCGCAGCAGTGCGGAAACACGTGGCTGCAAACTTTCGCCGAGATGACGCACAACAACGACTACGGCATTGTGAACCAGCTTCCGTTCCTGCAGGTGGTGACGTGGAACGATTACGAGGAGGGTACTGAGGTGGAAACGGGCATCGACAATTGCCTAAGCCTCTCGGCAACCGTCGACAGCACGACCCTTAGTTGGAGCCCAACATTCTCGGCGAGTTCCGGCAGCGAGAATACGATTGACCATTACGTAGTGTTCGACACTACGGACGGCCAGAACCTCACATTGCTGGCCACGGTGCCGCCGGGCACGCACGCAATTCCCTTGTCGTCGATGAATCTGGCATCGGGTTCACAGACGTTCTACGTTGAGGCAATCGGTAAGGCTGGCATTCTGAATAAGGTATCGAATGGCGTAGCTTATCCCCCCACTCCGACGGTAAGCATCACCGGCGTCTCGCCCTCATCAGGAACCACCGCAGGGGGAACCTCAGGCACAATCTCGGGTAGCGGCTTTGAGGCTGGCGCGACCGTAACATTCGGCGGTGTCACCGCAACCGTAAGTGCTGTTTCCGCGACTTCCATGTCGGCAATAACGCCGGCGCACGCGGCCGGAACCGTCGATGTCGCAGTTGCCAATCCGGACGGCACCAGAGCAACTGCAAGCGGCGCGTTCACCTACACCGCACCGTCGTTCACGTTAACGGCCTCCCCGACGTCGAGGAACACCAAGCGAGGAAACAGTACGTCTTACTCGATCGCCGTCACGCCGCAGGGCGGGTTCACGGGCACAGTCACGTTCGGTGTTTCCGGGCTGCCTTCCGGTACAAGCGCGAGTTTCTCGCCGACATCGATCACGACATCGGGCACGACGAAGATGACCGTGGCGACAACACCATCGGCACCCAGAGGCACTTACAAGCTCACAGTTACGGGAGTGAGCGGGAACCTGAACAGTTCGACCGTGGTGTCGCTGACGTTGCGATAATCACTGTGCGCACGAGTGGTCGTGGATGATCCGCCATCCTTCAGGAAATTTCCTGAAGATCACGGTGAAGCGCCCTGCGGGCTCGCGCCCGTCCTTCATCTTCAGGTGGAATTTCCCGGTTGCAAGGGCTGCATCAGTGCCCAGCATGACCACACGTATCTCTGGGAAGTCGAGGTGACCCATTTCCTTCCCGGGTGCCTGGTAGGCCTTACGATACCGCTCCAGTGCTGCCTCGTATCCGCGGATCTCCGTGGCGCCGCCGATGAAGGTCAGGTCCGGCGATTTCCAGTATCCGGCGGCCATGTAGCCTTCCAGGTCGCCGCGGTTCCAGGCTTCCATCTGGGCATTGAGGACGGCCTTGACTGCAGCACCGTCCTGGGCATCCGAGGCTGAGCTTTCGGCGGGGTTCTGCTGCGCAAAGGCAAGGAGACTGAAGGTTAGGATGAGTGCAAGAGCCAGCTTTCGCATGGTCGGCATACTATCACTGAGGTTGAGGTTCGGTTACTTCCCTGTTACCGTTTTGCAAATTTTCGGATTACCGACTAGCCCTTGTTCCGTTGACTCGCCTGTCTCAATAAGGTACTTTGCCGAGTACACTCCGGAGTGCACTCCGGGCTGCTAACAACTTTGCTACAGCGCCAATTGGGCGGAGAGCATAGTTCTGCGAACCCGCTCCAAGCGCCAGCAATTCCATTCGGTAATAACCAGTGTCTGCCGTGGGAGCGGACGCCGGGAGGTCCCTGTTGCAGAACATCGGGCGCTATCAAGTCGAATCCGAACTAGGTAAAGGGGCGATGGGCCTCGTCTATAAGGCCACAGACCCCAACATCGGCCGGTCCGTTGCCTTGAAGACCATGCGGCTCGATGTGCATGGCATTGAGCAGGAAGAAATGCTGCGGCGCTTCAAGAACGAAGCACGCTCGGCCGGCGTCCTCAATCATCCCAACATCGTCACTATCTATGACGCCGGCGAAGACCAGGGGCTCTTCTACATTGCGATGGAGTTCATCGAGGGCAAAACCCTCGCTGAGGTTCTACAGGAACACCGCGTCCTGCCGGTCGATCAGGTGATAGGCATCACGCGCAACATCTGCGCAGGACTCGACTTCGCCCACAATAAAGGCATCGTCCATCGCGATATCAAGCCCGCTAACATCATGATCACGCCCGAGGGCATGGCGAAGATCATGGACTTCGGCATTGCCAAGGTCAGCGGCAGCCTGACCTCTACCGGACAGGTCCTCGGGACGCCGAATTACATGTCGCCCGAACAGGTCAAGGGCCGTCAGTTGGATGGCCGCTCCGACCTGTTCTCGCTCGGCGTAATGCTTTACGAAATGCTCACCGGCGAGAAGCCGTTCATGGGCCAGGGCGTCACCACGATCATCTATAAAATCGTTAACGAGAACCCGATTCCGCCGCGCGATCTCGATCTCACGATTCATCCCGGACTCAGCGCCGTTGTCACCCGCACGCTGGCGAAAGACCCCTACGAGCGCTACCAGAGCGGCGCAGAACTGATTCGCGACCTCGAGAATTACAAATCTTACGGAACGGATGCGAACTCGACGATTGTGGCAGCGACCGGCGCATTCAATCGTGAGGCTATCGAACAAGGCGACGCTACGTTGATTGGCCCCTCGCCAACAATTGCCAGGGCGCCGGCGCCTGCGCCAGCCCAAGCCCAGGCCACCGGACAGCGGTCCGCGATGCACCCCACGCCAGTTCCGCAAGCGACGGGCTCAGCCGCAGCGAGCAGCACGGTCAAAACGCCAGCCGTTGCGCCGCTTCCCGTGCCTCCGGCCGCTCCGGCCAAACAGCCGACCACCACCTCCGCAAAGATCGCGGCCGCCGGATCGCGCGGCCCGGGCAAGCTGCTCATCGGCGCGCTTGCCTTTCTTGTACTCGTCGCCGGTGTTGTCGGCATTACGAGACACAATGCGCGCAAACGCGCCGCAGCGAACCAACAGCAGCAGTTCCAGCAGGCCATGCAACAGGCGCAGCAGGCAATTGACATGGCCAAGCAAGCGGAGCAGTTGTCGCCGGGCGCGACTCCGTCAACGAGTGCAGACGCGACCCCGCCGACTTCTGCCGATGTTACACCGGAACCGCCGCCGACCGACGCCAATGCAACGCCTATCCCACCTGAGACAGGAAATGCTGCTGCGGCTCCCAAGCGCCCCATTAAACCGAAACTGACCACTGGCGACCTTCAGGTCATCAGCGAACCGGCCGGGGCTCACGTCGATATCGACGGGCAGACGCGCCCAGAATGGGTGACACCCTTCCTCGCGGACAAGCTGCCGGCAGGCAAGCACACCGTCACCTATGCAATGCCGAACTTCGGCACCGAGAAGCGCACGGTTGATGTCGCTGCAGGAAAGAAAGGTACCGTCGACGCGAAGCTCACTACTACTGTCGGTACGGTGAAGATTGCCAGTACACCGGCGGGCGCCGACATCACGCTCAACGGCAAGGCCACGGGCCAGAAGACTCCAGCCACCCTGAGCCTGCCCCCTGGCAACCATGTGATCAAGTTGCACAAAGATGGTTTCCAGGAAGCCACAGAAAACATAACTGTAGCGCTTGGGCAGACGCAGAACATCACTGGCAAATTGCAGGCCGTTCCGGCCACCACGGCTGCTGCTCCTGCATCGGCAAAGCCGACGCAGCCGGCCAAGGAGTCGAATCCGTTCGCGAAGATTGGCCGGTTTTTCAAAGGCGGAAACAATGAGCGGGGAAAACTCAGCATCAAGACTACGCCTGCAGGTGCAAAGATCATTCTGAACGGAGAGGCATCGTCGAGCGTCACTCCGGCGACAATCGAGACGAAGGCTGGCAAATATAAGGTGCAGCTCGAACTCGACGGCTATCAAACGGTCGAGCGCGAAGTTAAGGTGGAAAAAGGCAAGCAGACAGGAATCGCCGAAGTGCTGGTGCACAAGTAAACACTCGCCGTGCCCCACAACGAGATGTGGGTAAATCGAAAGCTACGAATCCCGAACCATGGCGCGGCTCATTATTTCGTCCCCGGAAGGCAAGCGCGGCATCCTCGAGTTGACCAAGCCGGTCGTCACCCTCGGCCGTGGCAACGCCAACGACCTCGTTCTCAACAACAGCCGCGTCTCCCGCTTCCACGCGGTCGTGAAGGTCGCATCGACCGGGGACGTCCTTATCGCGGACCGTGGTTCCACGAATGGCGTGCTGATTAACGGGGAGCGCATCAGCGGCGAAACTCTGCTCCGCAATGAAGACAACATCTCCATCGGCGATTACGAGATCCGCTTCGAGTCCATTGAGGACGCTTCGCTGCACGTCGCAAAGGCCGAGATTCCATCTACGCTCAACGAGATGCTCCAGGGACGCCGCGCGCAGGTGCTTCCCGGCGGACAATCGACCATCCAGCCGCTCGGCCTCGGCCGCAACACCACCGGCGTTCGTCTCGACGACACAACCGAACTTCGCAAGCAATTACGCAAGCTGGAGCGCGAGAACTACCTGCTCAGCGTGCTCTATGACGCCGGCAAGGCGCTGCACTCGAAGCTGTCGATCGATGAAATCGTCGCCGAAGTGTCTCAATTGGCGTTCCGCATCGAGGGCGTCGAGCGCGGCTTCATGATGCTTTTCGACGACAAGGGGCAAGTGTCGCACCAGACCGACGTCTGGTATCGCAACCAGCCGATCTCATCGCGAGTCGAGCAGCCGCGCATCATTCTCAGCCGGGCCGTCATGGAGCGCGTGCGCTCCGAGCGCGAGCCTATCCTCATCACGGACCTCACCGAGGACGAGCGCTTCTCCGGCAGTGAGAGCATGAAGGTCAGCGGCCTGCGCTCGGCAATGGTCGCGCCGTTGGTTGCACAGCAGCGGCTGGCGGGAATTCTCTACGTCGACAACCTGGAAAAGGCCGCGGCCTTCACCCAGGAAGAACTAAACATCTTCGCCGTCATCGCCTCGCAGGCTGCGGTGGCCATTGATGGCGCGATCACGCACGACAAGCTGGCGCGCCAAGCCATCGAGCGCTCAGCCTTGGAACGCTTTCTCGCGCCGGAAGTTGTCGAACTCGTCTCCGCTAATCCCGAAGAAGTCCGCCTCGGCGGCACCAACGCGAAAGTCAGTATTCTCTTCGCCGACATCCGCGGATTTACGACTTTGTCGGAGTCCCTGCCGCCGGAGAAGATAGTCGAGATGCTGAACGAGTACTTTACCCGCGCAACGGAGGTCATCTTCGAGCACGGCGGGACGCTTGACAAATACTTGGGCGATGGCTTGATGGCTCTGTTCGGGGCACCGGTTTCCAAGGGCAACGATGCCGCGAATGCCGTCCGGGCAGCGCTCGGCATCCAGCACCTGATGAGCGAACTCAACCACGAAGGCACCACGCGCGGCTGGCCCGACCTCCGCGTCGGTATCGGCGTCACCACGGGCGTGGTCACGGCTGGCAATATTGGCTCACCGAAACGGATTGACTACACAGTGGTTGGCGACGCCGTGAACGTCAGCTCGCGCCTTTGCGCAAATGCTCCGGCCGGACAAATTCTCATCTCCGAATCCACCGTCGCCGAAGTCAACGGCCTGTTCCAACTCAAACCGCTCGATCCGCTTCAGGTCAAAGGCAAGAGCCGGCCGTTACCGGTATTCAGCGTGCTGGGAGAGCAGGCGGCGGCCAAGAAGTAGCAGGCCAGGAGCTAAACAGACCACCTCAAGAAGCGTGCCACGCGGCCCTGAGTGGCTGTCCGCTGGCCCAGTCCTTACCGCTCAGAATGCTAGAATTTAGCTTCTTACTTCCGCCCGCCCTGCGGCGAGGCGAGAAAGCGGCCACTTCATGGCAGACACAATGCTCGCCGTCGTTAAGCCCGAACCGAAGGCGGGCGCCGAAATACGCACTGTCAAAATTCCCAAGTTCGGTCCGAACGAAGTCCTCGTGAGGGTCAAAGTTGCTTCCGTTTGCGGCACTGACGTGCACATTTACAACTGGGATCAGTGGGCGCAGTCACGCATTCATCCGCCGCTCATTCCGGGACACGAGTTCTGCGGTGAAGTGGCTGCCGTTGGTGATGAAGTCACGACGGTAAAGGAAGGCGACTTCGTCTCAGCCGAAATGCACGTCAACTGCGGCAAGTGCTACCAGTGCCGCACTGGCGAAGCTCATATCTGCCAGCACGTGAAGATCATCGGCGTCGACGCAAACGGCGCGTTCGCCGAGTACGTTACGATTCCTGAATCCAACATCTGGAAGCTCGATCCGGCGATCCCGACGGAGTACGCGTCCATCCTCGATCCGCTGGGCAACGCCGTGCACACGGTGCTCTCCGGCGATATAGCGGCGAAGACGGTGGCTATCACTGGATGCGGACCGATCGGGTTGTTTGCCATCGCGGTGGCGAAGGCTTGCGGCGCGACGAAGGTGTTCGCGATCGAGGTGAATGAGAATCGACGTCGCGTTGCCGAGAAGATGAAGGCTGATCTAGTCCTCGATCCGACGACGCAGGATGTGAAGTCGATGATCATGGACGCGACGGAAGGAATCGGCGTCGACGTGCTGCTGGAGATGGCAGGACACAAAGATGCGATTCGGCTGGGGTTCGAGATCCTTCGACTAGGCGGTCGCGTGTCGCTGCTCGGGATTCCATCGCGTCCGGTGGAACTCAATTTTGCCAACGACATCATCTTCAAGGGAGCGACGGTGCTCGGCATCAACGGGCGTCGCATGTACCAGACCTGGTACCAGATGACGGCGCTGCTCAAGGCCGGGATGCTCGACCTGCATCCGGTGATCACCGACCGGCTCGCGATGTCGGACTTCGGCAGGGGCATGGAAATGCTCAACGCAGGGACTGCGAGCAAGATCCTGCTTTATCCGAATGGGGTGAAGTAGCGAACTTAGCGAACCCACCCCTGTTCTGTTCTCTCCTGTTTCAGCGACTTACGGAAAGGTCCTCATTGACGACAAGAACGTGCGGCTATTGCCTTTCATCGCAAATGAGACACTCGTCAATTCGATAAAGCCTTTCATTCGTCATTTCGAAATTCGTCTCTCGTCATTACTGGGTTAAATTACTGCACCCGGAATCTCTCCTCGATAGCCCGGTACAACCGCGGGCGATAAAGAATATTCCAGGCAAGCTCTTTGTCGGGGAACATGGAAAGCGCCGCAGTCCTGGCGTTGGTCACCATCTCGGATGCCTGCTCGATGGTAAGACTCGGGTCCTGGTAGATCACGGAAATTACCATGCCCACCATGATTTGCAGACGGCGAATGTTCTTTGCCTCCTGCTCCAGTTCGGCCTCATTCATCCTCCCCTCGGGAACCTGTTCCGACAATCCCATGACACCCCCAAACGGCAAAAACGCCAGCTCCCACCGGGAAGCTGGCTCTACGGAATCTTGACTACATAGTTGGATGAGCCAAAGGGTCCTCTCGTTGCGGCAGCACCCTGCCCGAATTTGCGCATCCTAGCACGATTTTGGGCCCCGGAGTGCCATCCGAAGGGACATAGGACTATGATTCTCTTGAGGCCGGGCCTTTCACTTAGGTCCGACGCGGGGACTCGCGACACCATCCAACCATTTGGGAGGGAACCATGGCCGCTATTCCGCAACCAAACGAGCGACTCGTGAAGGTATTCGACACGGAACAAGAGTCCGAAGCACTGGTCGTCCGAGGACTGCTCGAGTCGGAAGGGATCGAATCCCTCATCTCCTACCTGGATGCTCCGCAGGATGTCCTCCCCGGCGTGGGCGGAATCATTGTGCAGGTTCGCGAGGAACAGGCCGAAGAAGCCCGGCAGATCATGGAAGCCTATCGCACCGACGTTCCCGCGGAAGAAGATCTTACCGAGGATTCAGAGCCAACGACGTAACCCGAATCCCTCTACCATCCAAGTCGAACCGCGTCGCCCCAAACAGGTCCGTACGATACGTGCGCACGTGTGCGGCAGCCAGCTTCGCCAGCGTCTGCGGGCGGGGATGCTTGAATGAATTATGACGACCCACCGAGATCATCGCGAAACTTGGATGTACTGCGGCGAGGAATTCTTCCGAGGTAGCATTCGCGCTGCCGTGGTGCGCTATTTTGAGAAGATCCGAGTGGGGGTTCTCAGCGTAGAGGCGGTCCTCACCTCCTTTTGCCATATCTCCGATGAAAAGCGCCGAATGCCCCTGGTAGCTGATTCGAAGTGCCAGTGAGTTGTTGTCAATGGCCTTCGGCCCAAGATCGATGATTTTGGGTGGGGCAAGCACCTCGACCCGGGCGCCCCCGAAGTCGAACTCCTGTCCCATGGTGCGTTCGATGACCGTCACCTTCTCCCGCGCTGCGCTCTCGATCAGGCGCTGGCGTTCGTGCACCGGCGCCCCCGGCGCCAGCCACAGCTCTCGTGGGCGAAAGTTGTGGATCACGGCACTCATCCCGCCCACGTGGTCGGCATGCGCATGGCTGACGGCAACGGCGTCCAGGTGGCCGATGCCGAGGTTCCATAGCAAGGGCGAAACCACGTCTTCGCCAACGTCGAAGCTCGCGTGCTCGCCGTTGAGGGTTCCTCCGGAGTCGATCAACAAAGTGTGTCCGTCCGGCGAGACGATCAGGAACGAGTCCCCTTGCCCGACATCAATCGAAACAATTTGCAAATCTCCGGGTGCGGGCCGTGCAGACGATTTGTCCGTGAAGAGCCACGCGGAGGTGACGATCAGGGTGGCCAATCCGGCCCAACGAAACCATGAGTTCCCGCGGCGCAGCAACCAAATCGCCACGCCGAGCCCAACCGCAGCAATAACTGCCGCGACCACACCCGGGGTTGCGATTCGGACATCGCTCACCCTCATGCTGCCGAACAGACGGACGGTCCCGCTGATAAACGCGATCATCCAGTCGGTCACGAGTTTCAGTGGAAGAGCCATTTTTGCGGAGATCAGGCGCAGGCAGATTGTCCCAATGGCGATCGGCAGCATGAGCCCCGTTACCGGCACGACGAGTGCGTTGGCGGCCAGCGCGGTCAGCGTCGCGCGATGAAAGTACCATGCCATCGGCAGCGCCAGCGCGAACTGCATTACGCCCGAGACCAGCAGCGTTTCAAATACGCCGAATACCAGTCCGGCCGCCCCGCTCACCAGCCGATAGGCGAACCTTCGGCCGATCAACCTTCCGATACGACCAGCGATAAGCCGAAGATCCAGGCGGAACTGCGCCTGTCGCGCCGCTAGCGAAGAGTCGAACCCAACGACCGGCAACTGCGCGAGTGCCCGATGGTAGGGGCCGGAAGTGATCTCGACGATCGGCAGCACGATCCCGGCAATCGCCACCACTGAGAGAAACGTCAATTGGAAGCTCGGATCGAAGAGTGATTCGGGGTCGTAAACGAGCAGTCCCAGCGCGGCCGTAGAGACGGCATTCAGTGCTGCACGGTCGCGATAGAGCAGCCGGGTAATGAGATAAATCGCCAGCATCACGGTCGCTCGAATGACCGGCGCGCCAACGTTCGTCAGGTATGTGTACGCACCAGCGAGGACCAGGGTAATGATGGTCGCCGCGACCTCTCCCATTGGGAGCCGCCGCAAAATCCAGAACACGACGAACGCGAGAATGCCCACGTTGAACCCGGACACCACGAGGATGTGATATGTGCCGCTGCGCTGGAAATCGTTGCGAACGTCGCGCCCGATACTCGAGGCATCGCCGATCAGCATGGCGTCGAGTATCGCGGCGCGATCCGCTGGCCAGATCGCATGAATCCTGCCCAGGATCGCCCTGCGCGTCGTGGCTCGCCAACGCTCCCAGCGAGGGTTGACGTCCTCGTTCAGTATCTCGACATTCTCAAGCTTGCCGCCGCCGGTTACGAAGATTCCCTGGCGCTCCAGGTAATGCCTGTAGTCGAACGCTCCGGGATTGCGATAGTTCTCAGGGACGCCAAGCTTCGCTCGCAGGCGAACCCGCTCGCCACTGCGCAGGATGGGAGAGACGGTGGGCATCTCCTGTTCTTCGTCGTCTTCATCATGCTTGGGGGTCGATTTTGTATAGAGCGAAAGTCGCGCTCCACCACTAACCACTTCGGCGGCCTGTTCAGCCGTGACGGATTCGACCGCGAGATCGATCGTCTCCTTCATGGCGCCGTACATTCCCGGCGCAATGATTCCATCGCTCTGTACGACACCGGTGAGTTCAACATCCTCACGGGTCGCACAATCGCGAAGATGCATCTGCGTCGGTTGAGCGCTGACAGCCTCCCACGTGAGCGCGCCCGCCATGGCAAAGGTTGACGCGACAGCTAGAGTCGCAGCTCGCCACGCACGTCGATACAGCGTGACGCACCCAGCCACAGCGCACAGAATGATTGCAGTAAGAATCCAGAGAGGCGGACAAAATTCAAAGCGCGCCCACAAAATTCCGGCGGAAAAGGCACAACAAGCCATCAGCATGGGAGCGGTTCCCATGTGGCCGAAACTGCGGACCGAGGACAGGTTTTGGGGCCCGTCCGCCATCAGAGCTTGTCGAGACCTTCGCGGCCGCCCATCACATTCCAGGGGAGTAGTTCGTACTGCACCAGGTTTTCCTTCACGAAGGGATCGTCATCGCGAACGCGATCCAGCCCGCCAATCACATCGTCATCTTTCACGCGCAGCAGGAGCGCACCACCGAATCGCGGATCAAATGGGCCCGACGCAAGCAGGATGCCGTGCTGCTTCAGTTGACGAACATATGCGCGATGACTCTCGGTGACCGCGGCAATCTCTTCCAGCGGCCGCCGGTAGCTAATGATGGCAAGAGCGTACATAGGAAACTCCCGAAAGCAGTCGAAAGTCTAAAGCTGATTCCGTGTGAGTCGCCAACGCATTTCTTTCAACTTTCGACTTCAGACTTTTGACTCACCGCACCAACTGGACAACCGTTTCCATATGAAACGTCTGCGGAAACAGGTCAACCAAGTGTGCGGACTCAATGCGATATCCAGCGCCGCTCAGCACACGGAGATCGCGTGCCAGTGTCGCCGGATCGCACGATACATATGTTATGTGCGGAACCCCCGTCCGGCCCAGCATTTGTGCCGTGTGCTCTCCCATTCCGGAACGCGGCGGATCGACCAGCACGAGGTGGAGCCCGGACCTTCGCCCAGTATTTTCCAGGTACTTTTCCGTCGTCGCCTGCACTGGTTTAACGTTCGCGGAAACGTTATTCACGAGATCTGCAAACGAGAATGGTGATGCCTCGACCGCGATTACGCGATCGAATCTCCTCGCCACAGGCACGGAAAACAGTCCGGTTCCAGCGTACAAATCCAGTGCCGTCGCACCTCGCGAATCGCCGAGGGCAGTCTTCACCAGTTCGTCAATCAGGAATCGATTGGTCTGGAAAAACGATCCCGCACTGACGCGAAAGCTGCCGCCTGCGGTGACGTACTGCAGCGAGCTCTCTCCGAAAGCCACTCCTGTAGCTGCTCGCTTTGAACTGGCCGAGAGAACGCGATCCTCGTCTTCTATCAACGCCGTCGAAGGGAAAATGACGATACCGAGGATGGCCGGCAGTTCTGCTCGAAGCGCGTCTCCAAAAGCCTGCAGAACCTGAGGGCTGGTGTCGCGATCGGTGTAGAACTCGACGAGCAGCTTCGAATCTGCGTGATTGGCGAAAAACTGTATCTCGCGTAGCCCGCCGGAGTTGTGAGTGTCACCAACTTTCCAGGTTGCGGCGATCGCCCTTCGGATCAGTGGAGAGCTGATGGGGCAATCGGAAACAGGGAGAAGCTCGTTCGTACCCAGCCGGTGATAACCAATAGCGAATCCCGGTTCGTTACGCGTCTTGAGCCGTGTGCGGTTGCGGTACTGATAAGGTTCGGCCGAGTGAATCTCCACATGTTCTAGCTTGATCTTCGCCGTGCGCTGCAGCGTCTCAACCAGGATGTCGCGCTTCCATTCCAACTGGCGCGCATAATCGGCGTGCTGATACTGGCAGCCACCACACCGGTAAAAATAGGGGCACTGCGGTTCCACGCGCCCCGCTGACGCCTTGTTCATCTCGGTCAGCTTCGCGCGCGCAAATCCCGAACGTTCTTCCGTGATCTCGGCCTGGACCGTCTCTCCCGGCACGACAAATGGCACGAAGACCGCCTTGCCCCGCCCGGTCTCGTCAGGAGCCATGCGGGCGAGTCCATCGCCGCCGTATATCCACTTTTCGATCTTGAGTTCCACGGAAACCTACAAGTAGAACAAGCTCAGTCGCGGCAGCTTGTATCGCTCCAGCAGCTTCTTGTTCACATACTGTTTCAGCAACTGATCGATCTGTGCAGCGCTCATCTTCGAACGATACGGTGCCATCTCTCGGTCGGCCTGCGCCCGAATATCAACCAGTGCATCATCAGGCGTTCCCGCCAGCAGCGCCGCAAAGAGTTTCTCTTCCATTACCGTCAACCGACACTCCAACTCTTCCAGGTTCAGCGGGCCGTTTTCCGAAGCCACTGCCAATTGCCCGAGTGTTTGCACCTGCTCGCGAATGAGCGGCGTGGCGCCCTCCGGCACCGTCGCCTTACTGAACAGGCCGGCATTGGTCCGCAGATACGCGGCAATCTCCGATGTCTGCAGCGCTTCCTGCTTCTCCGGAGCGCGCTCCGTGCCGACAGCAGCTTCTTTCATATCCTCTGCGGCAGCCAGCACCTCCTGCGAGCAATACCCGAGTCCATTGATTTTGCGCGTCTTCACTGGCCGCCGATCGTACTTATCAAACGTCGCGTCGATTCCGCGCAGCACCGCCTCTACCGGAATTCCGGCATCCTTCCAGATCTCCATCAAAGACCAATCAAGTGTAGAGACCGTCAGAAGAGTGCCGCGCCTTCGACAGAAGTGCTCTTCGATTTCGGTAAAGTAGTTGAAATAAGGTTCGGCCACACCCCAGACTACCTCAGAAATTTACATGGACGATGATAAGGCACGAAGCCCTGAAGAAATCATCCCTTCGTGCCTTCGTGGTTTCTCTCTGTTATTCGCGGTGACTGGCGCTGTTGTGTCCCTTTTTTCCATGGGCCACGTTGCGATCCCAGATGATCCGCAGCCCGTCTAGCGTGAGCATCTCGTCAATCTCGCTGATGTACTTTGACCCTTTGCCGATCAGCGATGCCAACCCACCTGTCGCGACAACTTTGGCTTTGCCAAGTTCTTCCAGCATTCGTTCCAGGATGCCGTCCACCAGCCCGACATAGCCGTGATACAGCCCCGACTGCATGCTGCCGACGGTATTCGTCCCGATGACTTTTGAAGTCTTGCGAATATCAACGCGCGGCAGTCTCGCCGTGCGCATGAACAGCGCCTCGGCGGAGATGCCGATTCCCGGCGCGATGACGCCGCCGAGGTACTCGCCCTTTGCCGACACCGCGTCAAACGTTGTCGCCGTACCAAAATCCACCACGATACACGGCCCACCGTATTTCTCAAATGCCGCCACGCTGTTCACGATGCGGTCTGCGCCGACTTCGGCCGGATTGTCATAGTGCACCGGCATGCCGGTTTTGACGCCCGGCTCAATGAACATGGGTTTCACGCCAAAGTAGCGCTCGCACACGGTTCGAAGCGTGGTGTCCATCGGCGGCACAACTGACGAAATGATGATGCCGCGGATGGCCGCCGGATCGATGGACTTCATCGCGAACAGGTTACGGAAGAGGACTCCGTATTCGTCAACAGTCTGCGTTCGGGTGGAGGTGATGCGCCAGTCGGCCTGGAGATCAGTTTGCCCGGCGAGCCCGTTTTCGTCGGTCGCGTACACGCCGAGCACGGTGTTGCTATTGCCTACATCGAGAACCAGCAGCATGGAGGTTATCCGTTGCGCCGCGCCCGGACCCCGCCGGAGATCACCGTTCGCAGACCCTGCTCGGTGCGCACCCTGAGGAATCCGCGCTCGTCCAGACCTTCGGTGATGCCGTCATAACCGCCGTCTTCATCGACGTGCACTTCGCGGCGCCGCGCATAGGACGAGCGTTCTTCAAAACGCTTGTGGATCGACTCGCGCGCGCCCCTCGGATTATCGAGCAGCGCACGATATTCGCGGTCCAGCGATTTTAACAGAGCCGTCGCGACATCGACGCGCGACCACTCGCGACCGGTCTCCACGCGCAAAGAAGTGGCAATGGCCTGCAAATCCGCCGGAAATGTCTCCTGGTTCACGTTGATGCCGATCCCCACGACCGCGTAGCGTACCCGGCTGACCTCGGCATTCAACTCGGTCAGGATTCCACAGAACTTACGGTGGTTGAGCATCACGTCGTTGGGCCAGCGAAGATCGGGGCGGATTGAGGTCACACTCTCAATCGCATTGCTCGCCGCCACACCCGCCATGAGCGAGAGCAGAAGCACGTCTGCAGGTGCCAATAGGGGACGCAATATGATCGAGGCATACACCCCAACCGTGGCCTGCGACTCCCACGTATGCCCTCCGCGACCGCGCCCCGCTGTCTGCTCTTCAGCCAGGAAGACCGCACCTTCGGCTTCACCCTGCGCGGCGGCAGCCATCCCAACGACATTGGTCGATCCAACGCGGAAAAAATGATGCAAGCGCCCGGCGAACATCGTTCCGCGCAGGAGCGGATCCAGGATGTCGGGAAGAAGTAGGTCCGGCACAGCTTCCAGCCGATATCCGGTCGCCGGGTGCCCCGCGATTTCCACCCCCAGCTCACGCAACTGTTGCACGAGTCTCCACACTTCCGAGCGGCTCGTTCCGATCTCGTCGGCGATCTTGGTGCCGCTCACAACCAGCATGGAATTGTCAGCGAGCAGGCGGACGATGTGCCCGAGCCGCGCGTCGGTGCGCGCTCCGGGGTCCAACTCTGTCCGGCAGTGATCCGGACCGGCCTGGTTGCGAGGATTCATGAGGGCTGGAGAGAATTATCGAGCCCGGAGAGGGTCGCGACAAGCAAAACTCGCACTACTGTTCCGTAGCCTCAAGGTCGAGCTCTATCTTCACGTCCTTGCTAACCGTTGTGCCGGTCGGGTCGTAGTCGATGTGGTAATCCATTCGGTTGATCTCCAGGTTTGCTACCACTCCGAGCTTCTTCTTACCCTTCACCTCAGCCTGGGCCAGGGTAAACGGCAATTCTACCTGCTTCGTTACGTCCTTGATCGTCAGGTTCCCGATTGCGACGTAGTCATCGCCGCGGTGCTCGATGCTAGTGCTTTGGAACTTGATGTCAGGATACTTCTGGACATCGAAGAACCGTTCGCTGTGCAGGTCCTTATCGCGCGTCGCGTTATCCGTGTCGACGGTATCTGTCTTGATGTCGGCGGTCACACTCGACTTTGTGACGTCCTGCGGGTCCAGGTGGATTATTCCCGTGACTCCGCCGGCGAATCGGCCCCGCACGGTGGATACCAGCAGGTGCTTCACGGCGAAGTTCGCGGAAGAGTGGTTGGGATCGATTCGGAAATCCTGCGCGAGTACCGGAATCGCGATGAATGCGATAATGAAACCAAAGAGTATTCGACGCATAGTTACTCCCTTTCGGTCGGAGATGCGGAAGAGACGCGCGACCCACCCTGAAGTCGCGGAGCAACAGGTGCTGGATTGTAAAGATTTGGTAAGCCTTTGCGCAACCGACTATGCGGGGATGATCCTCATGCTCATATCGACAGCCTTTGCTGAGTGGGTGAGCGCCCCGATGGAGATGTAATCGACGCCCGTCTCGGCGTAGGCGCGCACCGTCTCCAGGTTCATGCCGCCGGAGGCCTCCAACGGCACCCGGCGCGAGTGGGTTTGAACGCGTTCCACGCAGGCCCGTACCTGCTCCGGAGTCATATTGTCCAGCAGGATAGCTTCCGCGCCATTTTGTAAAGCCTCTTCGAGTTCGGCCGTGGAACGCACCTCGACCTCGATGACCTGCTCGCCACGTCGATTCTGGATGGCCCTTTGCAGGGCATTCTTGATCCCGCCGCAAAGGTGAATGTGATTGTTCTTGATGAGCACGCCATCGGAAAGATCGAGCCGGTGATTTTTCGCGCCACCGCAACGGACAGCATATTTGTCGAGAACCCGCAGGCCGGGAACCGTCTTCCGCGTATCCAGAATCGTGCACTTCGTTCCTGCAACTGCCTCCACGTACTGGCGGGTCAACGTAGCAACCCCGCTCATACGCTGCAGAATGTTCAGAATTACGCGCTCGCAACTGAGCATTACGCGCGCATTATGGCGAACCACGGCCACCGTGAGCCCTGGTCGAAGCCGAACACCATCGAAAATCTCCTGGTGTGTCACCACTTCCGGATGCGAGCGGACGGTACCATCCAGTGCCGCAAAGACCTGCAGGATGCGTTGCACGCAGCCGATGCCGGACAGTACGCAATCCTGCTTGGCGAGAATCGTCCCGACTGCCTGCTGGTTGGGATCAATACAGGCGTAGCTAGTGGCGTCGCGCGTCGCGCGATCCTCCGTCAACGCGTTCTCCAGAATGGCCGTAATGCGGCGACTCATCCAGTCCATAAAAGCGGTTCTCAGTTCTCGGTTCTCGGTTTTCAGTTAACGACCACGAACTTGATCGTGTCCCACATCTGCCGTTTTTAGCAGATGTGGGCCTTTACTGTTCCAACTGGTTCAACGACTCCCGGGCTTTCTCCAGCAACACATTCAACTCCGCCGTATTCTTGCGAAGACCTTCAACCACTTTCTCTGGAGCCTTCGCAAGGAAACCCTCGTTTCCGAGCTGCCGTTCTGCGTTGGCGATTCCCTTCTCGTACTTCTCGATTTCTTTGTTCAGCCTCGCACGCTCGGCCGCTACATCGATCTTCTGCTCGTACACAACCCGGACGTCGAACCGTGTCGTGTGGCGTGACTGCGTCTTCTTCGCCAGCGACTCGCCTACGAAGTTGACGTTCTCTACGCTGGCCAACCGCTCCAGCGCGCCGCTATTCCGCTCAATCAGGCCCTTCACCTCGGCATCCGCGAAGACCTCGATTTCCAGCTTCTGCTTCGGCTCGATCTTCAATTCCGCGCGCAGGTTCCTCACGCTGACGATCAGGTCCTGCAGGATCGCCATTTCGGTTTCTGCCTGCGTGTCGATCTGTTTGGGTTGTGCCTGCGGATAGGTGGAGAGAGAGATCGATTTCTTCGGCGGCCTGCCATCGTACACCGCGTGCCACAATTCCTCGGTGAGGAACGGCATGAATGGCGACAGCAGGCGCAGGGCGCCTTCGAAAATCGTTACCAGGTTCAGCGCTGCCGTTCGCGCGGAATTCCGCTCGGCTTCGTTTCCAGCCGCCGCCAGCCGAGGCTTTATTAGCTCCAGGTACCAATCGCAGAACTCGCCCCAGAAGAAGCTGTAGATCGAATTCGCAGCCTCGTGGAATCGATACTCCTTCAGTGCGTCATTGATCTCGCCCGCAACATGATTGAAACGCGACAGGATCCACCGGTCTTCCAGAGTCGCCGCTTCAAATGACGCCAGTCCTGGCTTATTCGCAGCCGTGCGGCTCTTTTCGGCGAACAGCATCAGAACCGGAATCCCCGATTCCGATAGCTTGTCGACATTCATGAAGACCAGTCGTGCCGCGTTCCAGATCTTGTTGGCGAATGCACGGTAGCCTTCCGTACGGCTCTCGCTGAAAGCGATATCTGTCCCGGGTGCTGCCATTGCCGCCAGGGTGAAGCGCGTAGCGTCCGTGCCGTACTTCTCCACCACATCAATCGGGTCGAGAACGTTACCCTTGGTCTTCGACATCTTCTGGCGCTCGGCATCGCGCACAAGCGAGTGTATGTAGACCTCGCGGAAAGGCACGGCGTTCTTCAGGGCCTCGCCTGTATCGTTCCGGTCGCGCCACATGAAATAGGTATTCATCATCACCATGCGCGCCACCCAGAAGAACAGGATGTCGAACCCGGTGATGAGCAGCGACGTCGGATAGAACCGTCTCAGGTCGTTGGTCTCATCCGGCCAGCCTAGCGGGGTTGCCGGGAGCAGCCCCGACGAGAACCACGTATCCAGTACATCTGGGTCCTGCTCAATGGTCGGATTTCCGCATTTCGGACACTTATCCAGCGGCTTTGAGCTGACAACGATCGATTTGCATGCTGGGCAGTGCCAAGCTGGAATCCGGTGTCCCCACCACAACTGGCGCGAGATGCACCAGTCGTGCAGGTTCTCCATCCAGTTCAAATAGATGGTCTTGTACATATCCGGCGAGAACCGGATGTACCCGCGCGTGACAACCTCCTGCGCCATCTTCGCGATAGACCAACCGCCGCTCTTCGGTTCCTTGTTGACGGCGACGAACCACTGCGTCGACAGCCGTGGCTCGACAATGGTCTTGCAGCGCTGGCAATGCCCGATCGCAAGTACGTGGTCCTTGATCCCGACCAGGTATCCCTGCTCGCGCAGATCGTGCAAAACCTTTTCGCGCGCCTCGAAACGATCGAGCCCGGCGTACATCCCAGCCTCCTCATTCATGCGCGCATGCTCGTCCATGACGGAAATCTGCGGTAGGAGGTGGCGCAATCCCGCCTGGAAATCGTTCGGATCGTGCGCCGGGGTGACCTTCACCGCGCCGGTTCCAAACTCCGGATTCGCCAACTCATCCAGAATGATCGGAATCTCGCGATCCATCAGCGGCAGACGAACTTTCTTCCCGTGCAGATGCTTGTAGCGTTCATCTGCGGGGTTCACCGCCACGGCCGTATCACCCAGCATCGTCTCTGGCCGCGTCGTAGCGACCACGATGTATTCATCGCTTCCGATCACCGGGTATCGAATCTCGTAGAGCTTACCCTGCGTTTCCTCGTGCACTACCTCGAGATCAGAGATCGCCGTCGAGCATCGCGGGCACCAATTGACGATGTACTTGCCGCGATAGATCAGCCCTTCCTCGTACAGGTGAATGAATGCTTCCTTCACCGCACGGGAAAGCTGCTCGCTCATCGTGAAGAACTCGCGATCCCAATCCACCGACGCGCCGAGCCGCCGCATCTGCTCCGTAATAGCGCCGCCGTACTGGCGCTTCCACTCCCAAACTCGGGCGAGGAAGGCCTCGCGTCCCAGTTGGAGTCGGGTTTTTCCTTCGCTCGCTAACTGGCGCTCCACCATCATCTGGGTGGCGATTCCTGCATGATCCGTCCCTGGCAGCCAAAGCGTGGTGAAGCCGCGCATGCGGTGCCAGCGCACCACGATGTCCATCTCCGTCTGGTTCAACATATGGCCCATGTGCAGTCGCCCGGTCACATTCGGTGGCGGCAACAGCAGAGTGAAAACCGGGCGGTCGGCGGAAGTGTCGGCGGCGAAGAGTCTTTCCTTCACCCAGTACTCGGCCCAGCGCGCTTCAATCGCGCCCGGCTCATAGGCTTTGGGAAGTTCGTGAGGCATCGGATCCGTTCAGCTAACTTAGGGTAATTCTTGATGTTAATCGAACCCGCAGAAGAAAGGAAACTGCCGGCACCCTGTTTATTCGTCAATCCGACATTCGTCAATCGTCAATAAAGAAGCCGCCCCGAAAGGCGGCTTCAACATGGTGCTTGTGATTACCTTGAGCTACTCTCCCTTCAACTCCTTCACGATCTCGGCGATCAGCTGCGGCTTCAGCCGTTCGATCGCGCGCTGGACAGCATCGGCAAACTTCTCGGGACCCGGTGCGGACGATTCCGCATGTACTGTCGATGTTGCCGCGGCGGCTGCAAAAGCTGCTACCGCAACTTCCGGAAGCTTGGGGGGAGCAGGCTCTGCGACATGGGCTGGATCAAACTCGCCGAGGGGTTCCGGCTCCGTAACGGGAATCTCAACTGGTGCAACCTCGGGTTCCGATTCCGTAGGCGCCGATTGAGCGACGGTCTCAGAGGCCGGCTGTGTCACAGTTTCCTGCTCAGCCTGCACCGCGTATTGCTCGAGCGCCTGCTTCATCTCTTCTTCCAGTGAGAGTACCGCCTCGTGCGTTAGCACCGTGGTCTCGTTCAGCTGAACTGAAGGGGCTTCGGCATGCATTTCGACTGGCGGCTCCGTTCCTTCAGCCGCCGAAAGTTCGTCGTGCAAAGCGGGCGGGGTATCAAACGCCGAAAGTGCCTGTGCCAGTCGCGCATCGAAGTCGTCGTGAACCACTTGTGCCGGTGCTGCTTCAGCGTGTGACTCTTCCACCGCCGGCTCAACGTGTGCTTCCGCCGTGGGCTCGACGTGGGCTTCCACCGCCGGCTCTTCCTCAACTGGCTCGGTCGCAAATCCCGACATCGCCGCTGCTACTCGCGTCTCGAAATCGTCGGCGACAGCTTCGATCTCCGGCTGGGTGTGGGTCTCTTCGACAGCTGCAGTCATTGGTTCCGTCGCGAATCCCGACATGGCCGCCACTACACGCGCCTCGAAATCGTCCACACCGAAATTCGCTCGCCCTTCCGCTGACGCCGGCTCATGGTGCTCACCCGTTGGTTCGACCTGGTGCTCGATCTCTGGCTCCACTCCGAATCCCGCCATGGCTGCCGCGACCTTGGCTTCGAAATCGTCGATCATCGGCTTCGCTTGGGGTACCGGTTCTTCCGCGACATGATTTTCTTCGGCCGGCGACGCCTCGATCGTCGGTTCGGTCGTACCCGGGGTGGCCTCAACCGTAGGCTTCTGAACGGGTTCCGCGTGGGCCCAACCATCCCAGGCACTCTCCGCCGGAGCTTCGATCGTCGGCGGCTCGGCAATCACCTCTTCGCTCGCGGCCGCATTTGTCTCTCCAAACGAAGTAACGAAGTCGGTCATCTCCTGCGCACTCGTCAGCGCCGGATCCGTCGTGATCTGAATTTCCCCGGTGGGCGGCGCTTCCAGGCCAGCTTCCAGACCCTCTACTTGCTGAACTTCCACATCTCCTGCCTGTGGCGCGGAGGTGAACTCGACGTCGCTGGCACGCGCGGCTTCCTGAACGGTTGCGGGCTCCTCCAGCGGCCCGGATGGGACTGCCGCCTGATCAAAAGTCCACGGAATCTCGGCCATGTACGGCTCCGGCTCAGCCGCGTGTTCCACCGGCAATCCTGGAGCAGCTGTCCACTCAATCGTCGGCCTGGACTCAGGTACGGGGTTGAACTCTTCCATCGTCAGTGCCGGCGCGGACGCCATCTCCGATGGAACGTCAACTGCTGCCGGCATAGTTGGCTCGGGCTGCCCGATTTCCTCCACCGGTTCAGGCTCCGGTTCGGGTACGAGGTGGCGGGCGGCTGGAGTCGCTTTTTCCGCCATTTTCTTTACCACCGCAAGCAGGTCGGTCGCTTCGAACGGTTTCACAATCACGCCATCCGCACGAACCTTCGCGCCATCTTCCGCACGATACGGCTCCATCTTGCCGACAGTCAGCAGCACCGGCAGGTTCGCGGTGTCCATGTTGGCGCGTACGCGTTCGCATACTTCGAGTCCCGTGTATCCAGGCATGTAGATGTCGAGAATCACGACGTCTGGTTTGACCTCGGCAATCTTCTTCACGGCTGCGGCGCCATTGCTCACCGTAGTGACGTCGTAGCCCGATTCGGAGAGAATCTTCTTGCCCATGTTCTGGGCGGTCATGCTGTCGTCAGCGAGTAGTACTTTGAGTGACACGGGTGCCCTCTTCTGGCAATTCGGGTCCAACAGTACTGCTTTCAATGTCTTGGGTCAATCTGAACCCGCCTGCTGGCACCACTTCGGTACAACTTCCCGCCATGTACTTCTGTGTACCAAAATAGAAACGGGAATCGCCGAATCGACTGATTTGGCGATCGCTATCAAAGAAAGGCGCGCCCAGGGTCGGCGACGCAAGCAGCAGAATGCCCCCGCTCGCGCGAGGGCATTCCGGGATATGCTCCGCCGGGCCGGCGGTTTAGTGCCGATCCTTGTCTTCCTTCTTTTCTGACTTCTTGTGGCGATGCTTGTGGTGCTTCGCCGTCTTATGGGCGTCTTTGTCGTGGGCTTTGTTCAGCGCCATAACAGGCATGGACATTGCCAATGCCATTACGACCGCGAACAAAAAGGTGAACAGCTTCTTCATAAAGGCCTCTCTCCTGTGCGGGGCGCGAGCACGGACTTTAGCATCCAGAGTTGCGGATTGTAATCACACCTAGGTGGTTTCAGGTACTTACCTGCTCGGCACAGGAACTCGTCAACCAGAACTACCCCAACCCACCGATGAGGAACTCGATCCTTCAGTGAATTTCGACCTGCGCGTTTGGCGTCCGTTGGTAGACATGGAACCCCCACGCCGCGAGGGTGACATCCGCGGTAGCTGCATCACCCGTCGGCGCCGGGTTGGCGCCCGTGATGTTTGGGGTGACCTCAGTGAATCCGTTCACTGCGGCATCCAGATGAGCCTTCTCCGGCCGATTGCAGGAGTTGATCACGACCAGCGCGTCTTCCGTTGTCGTGTGACGCTCGAAGCTGATGATGCAAACGTCGTTCGTATTTGAAACCCACTCGACGTCGCCTCGCCGCAACGCCTCGCTCGACTTCCGCAAGGCGATCATCCCGCGATAAAAGCGCGGAAACTCAGGACGCCGTTCCGCGATTGGCCAGAAGATCTTCAGGTTCTCGAACAAGGCCGGCGCACCCGATTCCGTCGCGTCGCCAACTTCCATTCCGTTGTAGACCAGCGGAATTCCGTCGAGCGTAAACATCAGCGCCTGCGCCGCCAGTGCTCCCGGCTCTCCAAATCGGGCGATTGCTCTCCATTCGTCGTGGTTGTCGCTGAAACGCATGTGCAGCGCACCTTTTGGCTAGGTGTCGTGCTGCTTCTGCCACGACTCGCGAATCGCTGTCGCCGGCTTCTTGCCCTGCCACACCGCCGAAAGCGCGTTGTGCAGATCCCAGGAGTAATCCGCGTCCATCGCCTTCAGTTCTTCATCCGGACGGTCACCCTCTTCGAGCCAGAAAACATCCGGCTTCACCTTCTCCAAGGCCACACGCGCCTGCTCCCAGAAATCTGTCGGCGGCTTGTGCGCCACGTCGAACCGGAATCCATCGAGATCGAATTCTTTCATCCAGTACGTGAGCATCTTGATCATGTACGTTCGCAGCTTCGGATTCGAATAATCGAGCCACGCTACATCCGTCCAGTCTTCCGGGTACATGATCTTTCCATTCGCATCGTGCTTGTAGAACTCGGGATGTTCCGTGATCAGCTTGTTGTCCCAAGCAGTGTGATTCAGCACCTCATCGAGGATCACCTTCATCCCGCGCGCGTGTGCCTCGTGAACCAAGCGTTTCAAATCCGCCTTGGTACCGTATGCAGGGTTGATCGCATAGTAGTCGCGAACGGCATATGGACTTCCGATCGAGCCCTTCTTGTTCTTCACGCCGATCGGATTGATCGGCATCAGCCAGAGAATGTTCACGCCGAGCTTCTTCAAATCGTCGAGCCGTGCCGTTACACCGTTCAGGCCGCCGGCTGCTGAGAACGCGCGCGGGTAGATCTCGTAGATCACGCCATCCCGCGCCCAGTCCACCGTGGGACGAGCCGTCATCTTCGACACATCAACTGTGTTTTGCGCACGACCGACAGAAATGAGAGTGAGCAGGAGGAGAGCAAACGCGCTGAAGTGGTGCTTCTTCATGCGGCGGCCTCAAGAATGAAAATAGGAATGCTCAAGAATTGTAAATTGACCGAATAATTCCTGCGCCCTTTTCGTCTAATAGTACGTATAGAACACATGAAACGGTTGTAACCCGCTGATTCTGCATGGTGGCGTCAGCAAGGTTTTTCATATTGCTGTCATCAAAATTTTGTAGGCTAACATTCAATTGGATGGAACGTCTTGAACAATAGCAACGTATTAGAAGATATGAGGTCGATCGTGGAACTGTCGTTGGAAATTCGGACTCATGGCGAGAGCGCCGTGCTGGCTTGCAAAGGCCGTCTCACGGACATGTTCTCGAAGTATTTATTCTGCGAAGCCGTGGAAGAATTACTCGAAAAGCACCGGAATGTAGTGCTCGATCTCGCGTGCCTGGAGAAGATGGATGCTGCCGCGCTCGGCGCGATTGCCGGCTGCATACGCGATGCCCTCGATCACCACACAACGCTCCGCTGCTTTGGTGTGAATAAAGAGGTTCGCCAGTTGCTCGACGTAACCCGGCTCTCTCCGTTCCTGAGGTTCTACAACACCGAGGATGAAGCGGTGGCCGCAGCGCTGAACGCCTGCGCCGCATAGTGAGAGGTTTCGGCAATCACAAAGGCCGCGCTTAGCGCGGCCTTCTATCTTCTTCCATCAGCGGTTAAATCGCCAGTCGGAACTCGGAGTGAGGTTTTTCATTCGTCATTCCGAAATTCGACATTCGTCATTTTCTTCCCACTGGCACCGGCCCACGCTCCGGCGCTTTCCCAACCGTCGCCGTCGCTGCCGCCTTCTGCTCCGGTGCTGCCGGTGCAGGCGCGGGCTCCTGTTTCGTGAGCCCAAGCTCTTTCTTCAACTCGGCCTCAATCTTGGCGTAGATATCGCGATTGTCCTTCAGGAACTGGCGCGCGTTCTCACGACCTTGGCCGATGCGCTCGCTCTTATAGCTGAACCACGAGCCCGACTTCTCGATGATGTTGTGCTCTACCGCGAGATCGATCAGGTCGCCCTCGCGCGAAATTCCTTCTCCATAAAGGATGTCAAACTCGGCTTCGCGGAAGGGCGCGGCCGTCTTGTTCTTCACGACCTTCACCTTCGTACGCGAGCCAATCACGTTATCGCCATCCTTAATTGCTGCAATGCGGCGGATATCAATGCGCACCGACGAGTAGAACTTCAGAGCGCGTCCACCGGTCGTTGTCTCCGGGTTACCGAACATTACGCCAATTTTTTCGCGAATCTGGTTGATGAAGATGAGGCAGGTGCGTGATTTCGAAACCGTGCCTGTCAACTTGCGCAGTGCTTGCGACATCAATCGCGCCTGCAAACCGACGTGGCTGTCTCCCATCTCGCCGTCAAGTTCCGCTTTTGGCACTAATGCTGCCACGGAGTCGACAACCAGAACATCAATCGCACCCGAGCGCACCAGCGCCTCGGTGATTTCCAGTGCTTGCTCGCCATAGTCCGGCTGCGATACCAACAGGTTGTCAACATCGACGCCCAGCTTCTTCGCGTATCCCGGATCAAGCGCATGCTCGGCGTCGATGAAGGCCGCCATGCCGCCCGCCTTCTGCGCCTCGGCGATCACTTGCAGGGCGATGGTCGTCTTGCCCGACGACTCCGGCCCGAAAATCTCAACCACGCGCCCGCGCGGTACGCCGCCGACGCCCAGCGCCGCGTCGAACGAAATCGCGCCCGTCGAGATGACTGAAATGGGAACAATGGCTTCTTTGTTCCCCAGGCGCATGATGGAGCCCTTGCCGAACTGCTTTTCAATCTGTGAGAGTGCGAGATCTATCGCGCGAGAACGCTCGTCCGCCATGAGTCCTGCTCCTTAATATTGCCAATCGGATACCCCATATCTGCCGCTTTTGGCAGATGTGGATCTTTTCTCAACCGTCTCATTAAGCGAAACACCCCGCTGCAATGCGGCGCAAGGGAATTCGTCCTCAATTTCCCACTTCGGGAGTGATCGGCTTCGCTCAGTATACATTGATTCTTTGGTTAGGCGAATAAAAAGCGAATCTATGTTGATCGTTCGTGTTCGTGCCCTTAGTGGTTTGCCTATCTCTGTAGCAAGTCCACAGGCGCGTGAATGTCATGTACCCGGAAGTATTTCGCCAACCCTGGATACCGCTTCGCCGCCGCCTCGTACATCTCCCAGGCGACTTTCCTGTAGGACCAGTGCCCCGCCGGCGTCGTCCGCAATTCGCTGATGTAAACCACCTCGGCAAAATCCATCTTAAACAGAGTGCGTTTCCGGTATGCGAGCGGAATGAGGTACTGCGTGTCTTCGATCTCCGTGCCTTCGCGTCCCTGCAACGCCAACGCCAGCTCATGAGCGACATCGCTCGCCCGGCGCATTGTCGCCGCATACCTCGCCCCGTGCCCGGCATCCGCAATCTCCTGCGGCGTATCAAAGCCATGCGCGAAGCAGTACGCCTGCCCAATCTGCACGCAACGCCGGTGCCGATGCATATCCCTATACCCGCCTATATCCATCAGGATGTCGAAGCGGAATTTCTGCCCCGCCGCGAAATCGCGCAGCAACTCGTCATGCTTCCCGCGATGCCGCATTCCGAGATCGATGATTTCCGCCCGCCGAGCCTCGGTCAGTCCCTCCACCACCCGCCGAATCTGCCGGTAGGGATAGTGCGAGTGCTCGTACAGCAGCGTCGTCGCGATCTCGACCACCAGGGGATCATCTTCGAGCAGGTCAACCGAGGGCGCAGCCTCTATCTCCACCCCGCCCATCAACTCCTGCGCCGCCTGTCGCAGTTCCTTCCGCGTCGCGATCTCGTACTGGTTCGCCTCCGCGTACTTCACAAGCGTAGGCGAAGCCTTTACTTCCCGCATCAATTGCGACTCCGCCAGCATCCCCAGCGACTCATCCTTCGCGCGAATTGCCTCCACCAGCGTCCGAAACGCCTCCTGGTTAACGTTGTAGCTCGGCGCCCGTGCCGCTTCTTTCATCTTGGCGCCCAGTTCACGAACCTCGGCGTGCGTGTGCGACAGCAACCGCGCCACCTGCGTCTCCAGCGTGCGCGCGTTCACGATCTGGCCCAGTGACGTATTCGTCGCCAGCGGCAGCATGTAACGCGTAATATCGAACGCCCGCGCCCGCAGCGTCCGCTCGTACGACTCCTGCTTCATGTCTTCTGGCTTTGGCGTGCGCGATACCAGATGCTGAAACATCAGCTCGGAAAATTCCCGGTACTCCGAAAACAGGAACTCAATCGTCTCTCTGTATCGCCTTACCAGCGCCGCATCGTCACCGAACTTCGGCACGTGGTACCCGCTCTTCTTGAAATCCTGGTACCGCGTCGAGCGTTCCTGCCCATCCCAGCGCTGCTCGTCCACCACGATCGTCGCGGCCAGCAGCGAAAGCCTCTCGATGGCCATCGCAATGTGCGCCAGGTCGGCGATCGAACGGTGGCCATACTGGAAGTAGAACGTGTTGAGGAACTTCTCGGCCTTCTGCTCGTTCAGCTCGCGCAGAGACTCCTTCATCGACAACGACGAACGCGAGTACTTCGCCATGGCATACGCCTGCACCTCGGGGTCGACCCCGTGCACGACGAAAACATCCGTTCCAATGCTGGCGTTTTCAGAAACAGCGGGCGGAGGCAGAGTGGAATTCGCGGAAGACATGGGATACGAATCGTACTGCCATAGGCTGTGGAAAGGAAAGGATAGAAGAAACGGAATTTTCCGTGCCCCACATCTGCCGCAGTTAGCAGATGTGGGTCTGTTTCTGGGCTCGACCAACACAGACTTCAACCCAATTCCGTCCTCAGATGTATCATTTCCCGGTGCCATCCGCGTCCAAAGCCGACCTCTTCCGCAAGCTCCCGTCCGTAGACGAGCTTCTCCGCTGGGAATCTCTCGCGAGCCTTGTTGAGCGGGAGGGCCGCTCGGCGACTACGCAGGCAGCGCGCGAAGTGCTCGACCACATCCGCTCGGAAATCGCCGCCAGCCACCTGGATGCCCACGCGCTCGATTACGCGCTTGCCGGTCTCGCCGACGCCGTCGAGCGCCAACTTCACTCCGCGTTGGCCTACTCCTTGCGTCCGGTAATCAACGCCACGGGCGTCATCCTGCACACGAACCTCGGCCGTGCGCCTTTGACGCCCACCGCTCTCGACCATGCCCGCGAAGTCTCGACCACCTACTCCAACCTCGAGTTCGATCTCGAGCAGGGCGAGCGCGGGAAGCGGGACGCGCACACTGGCAAGCTTTTCGAGCGACTCTTCGCCGCACATGTCGATCGGCCGCTCTCGACCATCGTCGTCAACAACAACGCCGCCGCCGTCATGCTCGGCCTCAACACGCTTGCCGAGGGGGGAGAAGTCATCGTCTCGCGCGGCGAACTGGTCGAGATTGGCGGATCCTTCCGCATCCCCGACGTCATGGCGAAGTCGCAGGCTACCCTGCGCGAAGTCGGAACAACGAACCGCACCCGCATCGCCGACTACGAGCGCGCCATTACCGACCACACCCGTCTGCTCCTCAAAGTCCACCGCTCCAATTTCCAGATCGTCGGCTTCGCCGAGGAGCCCACGCTCGAAGAACTGGTCGCGCTCGGCCGCAAGCACAACCTGCCCGTCATGGAAGACCTCGGCAGCGGCGCCCTCATGGATATGCGGGCGGTCGGCATCGCCGGCGAGCCCACCGTCTATGAAAGCCTGCGCGACGGCGTCGACGTCGTTACCTACAGCGGCGACAAGATGCTCGGCGGCCCTCAATCCGGCATCCTCACCGGCACTCCCGAGACGATCGCGCGCATCCGCTCCAACCCCATGTTCCGCGCCCTGCGCGTCGACAAACTCATCTACGCCGCGCTCGAAGCCACCCTCGTTGCCTACGTCAAGCAGAATCTCGACGCCATTCCCGCGCTCCGCATGATGCGCCAATCGCGCGAGGACATTACCGTCCGCGCCGGAGCCATGTACGACCGCCTGCGTTTACAGCCGAAGCTTCAGGTCGAACTGATCTCCGGCGAATCCGTCATTGGTGGGGGCGCTGCCCCCGGCTCCAAGCTCCCGACAACCCTGCTCGCCCTCACTTGCACCGGCAGCAGTGCCGCCCAATTGAACGATGCTCTTCGCGCCAACCAGCCGCCCATCATCGCCCGCGTGGAAGAAGGACGCGTCCTCATCGACTTGCGCACCGTATTTCCCGAGCAGGAGAATACCGTCGCATCGGCGCTTGAGCGCATCTCCCGTTAGTGGCCACCATCTACACCATCGGACACTCCACCCGCTCTCTCGCCGAGCTCATCGAAGCTCTCCAGGCGCACGGCATCAAGACTCTCGTCGATATCCGCGCGTTCCCCATGTCGCGCCGCCATCCGCATTTCAATCGCGAGAACCTCGAACAGGAGTTGCCGAAAGCCGGCATCGAGTACGTTTGGAAGAAAGACCTCGGCGGACACCGAAAGAAGCAGTTGGAGAACTCCCCCAACACGGCCCTGCGCAACGACTCCTTCCGCAACTACGCCGACTACATGCTCACGCCGCAGTTCCAGGCCGCTGCTGCCGAGGTTCGTCAACTCGCCGAGGGCCAGCCTACCGCCATTATGTGTGCCGAGCGCGTGTGGTTCCACTGCCATCGCATGATGGTTTCCGATTACTACACCGCCCACGGCGACACGGTCGAGCACATCGACGCCACTGGCCCGACGCGCCGCCACACGCTCATGAAGGAAGCGCATGTCGTCGACGGCAAGCTTCTCTACAATGCAGGACAGTTGTTCTGAGGCCCTTCGTCATTTAGTCTTACCGTCGATGATCGTCGGCATGGGAGTAGACATCGCCGAAGTTCCGCGCGTGCAGGCCGCCATCGAGCGTTACGGCGCGCGCTTTCTCAACCGCGTCTTTACCCCTGCTGAGATCCGTTACTGCGAGTCCAAGGCTAACAAGTACGAACGCTTCGCCGCGCGCTTTGCTGCCAAGGAAGCGGCCTTGAAAGCCATAGGCACGGGCTGGAAGCGCGGGGTAACGTGGCAAGATGTCGAGGTTGTTCGTCTGCCTTCGGGCAAGCCCACGATGGATTTTCACGGCAAGGCCGCGGAGTTTGCAAAACGGCTCGGTATGAAGTCCGCATCCGTCTCCCTTTCGCACACGGAGCAGATCGCCATCGCACAAGTCATTCTCGAGAATTAGGTCCCACATGAATCAACAATCCACGCTGCGACAAGGAAGCGTACGCCTGCTGGCCGGAGTCGCGCTCGTAAGCTTCTCCGCTCTTCTTCTTGAACTATCACTGACGCGTCTGTTCTCCGTCGTGCTCTTCTACCATTTCGCATTTCTCGCGATCTCGATCGCTCTGCTTGGTCTCGGCGCCGGCGGAGTCTTCGCCTTCGTGCGTCGCGCATGGCTCACGCGCTTCGAGAGCCGCCACATTGCCGCCGTCTGCTGTCTTGCCGGTTCGTTGCTGACTTTGGTCGTTCTCGAAATCGTGCTGCACAGCAGCGTCAGTCTCGACATTTCAACGGGCAATTTCTTTCGGCTGACGATTGTCTATCTGGCCTCGGCGTGTCCGTTCTTCTGCTGTGGTGTGCTGCTTTCGGTCATTTTCGCGAGGATGTCGTCTTCGATCCCACGCCTCTACGGTGCCGACCTGACTGGCGGAGCTCTGGCGTGCCTGTTTACTGTTCCGGCCCTGAACTGGCTCGGCGGTCCGAATGCGATTCTCTGCTCCGCCTGGGCTCTGGCCGTCGCCGCCTCGCTCTGGAGCGACACTCCGCGCCTGCGTAATGCCGGCCTTGCTCTCGCTGCCATTTTTGTCGCGCTCACTGCGATCAACCTTCACGGTCGTCTCTTCGACATCATTTACGCCAAGGGCATGTACCGCGATCCGAAGTACGTCGAATATTCCAAGTGGAACGCCATCTCGCGCGTCGAGGTCGATAACCAGGGCGGCTCTCCGGTTATCGTCATTGACGCCGACGCGACTACCTACATCCCGCATCCGGATCCCGCCAACGTTGAGAGGTGGAAACCGGGTCTGATGGCCGCTGTTCCCGGCGTAGTCAACGTCGTGCGGCCCACGGGGGACTTCGCCATTATCGGTCCGGGGGGCGGCGAGGACATCTTGCGTGCCCTCACCAACGGCAGCCAGAAGGTTGTCGGCGCTGAAATCAATCCTGCCATCGCCAACAACATCATGCGGGATCGCTTCGCGGCCTATTCGTACAACCTTTACACCCGGCCGCAGGTGCACATCCACGTCAGCGATGGCCGGACTTTCATTCGCCAGAGCCACGACAAGTTTGACGTCATCCAGATGACGCTAGTCGATACCTGGGCCTCGACCGCCGCCGGCGCCTTCGCCCTCAGCGAGAACAATCTCTACACGGAAGAAGCGTTCCGAGAGTACTTTGACCATCTCAAACCGGACGGAATGATTGCCATCACGCGCTGGGAGTTCAAGAGCCCACGCGAAGCGCTGCGCGTGGTCGCCAACGCCATGGCCGTCCTGCAGGATCTCGGGGTTCGGGACATCACGAAGCACTTCATCATCGTCAGCGATGGTGAATTGAACGAGGACGGACGGCCAGTGTTGGTGCTGGCTAAGAAATCCGCATTCACGCAGGAGGAAGAACGCCGCGTGTTCGTGCACATCCAGAACAACAAGAACCTGCACCTCATCTACTCGCCCTCCGATCGGTCGCGTCCGGCCGGTGTTAATCCGGTTGATCCTCACCTGCGCTGGAATCCTTTTACGGCCATGATTGTGAGCCGCGATCCGGTCGGGTTCGCGCAGAAATACCAGTACAACGTGAGCCCGGTGACAGATGACGCGCCCTTCTTCTTTTTCACTCTCAAGCTGAAACAACTCTTCACACATTCTCCACTGCAGAAGGGGATCGACTGGAAAGTCAACCTTGGCGTCCTCGTTCTGCTGATTCTTCTCGCGCTCTCGGTAGTCGCCGTCCTTGCTTTCCTATTGCTCCCGCTCGCGCTGCACGCGCCGGCCAAAGGCGAGAGCCCATGGCGCCTGCTCTACTTCATCGCCATCGGGCTCGGCTACATCCTTGTCGAGATCACGCTGATCCAGCGCTTCGTCCTGTTCCTCGGCCACCCAGTGTATGCGCTCACGGTCGTAGTCTTCCTGATGCTGCTGTCGTCTGGAATCGGCAGCCTGGTTTCGCGCCGCTGGGTTCCCAACCCGTATCGTGTGTGGTGGGTCGCACTGGTGATTGCCGCACTGGCTCTCGGTTACGTGGCTCTGCTCCCGACTATTTTCCACGGCGCCATTGGATTCCCATTCGCACTCAAATTGTTCATCAGCGGCGCATTGCTTATTCCCTTGGGATTCCTTATGGGAATGCCGTTTCCAACTGGCCTCCGCGCTATGGCGCCCGAGGCGAAAGGCATCTCCGACGCGGAACTGGGTTCTGCCGCTGACGGCAGCCGCGTCGAATGGGCATGGGCGCTGAATGCTTCATCCAGTGTGCTCGGCTCTGTCCTCGCGATGTTCATTGCCATTCAGTGGGGCCTTCATGCCACGTTGATCTTGGCAGCGGTTTGCTATGCGCTGGCGGGACTCCTCAGCCGGGCATTCCGTGCTGCACCGCTGGCCCGCCGGGGCAGCTAAGTGACTGTCGGCTAAGCATCTGTTATGATTCGGTGCTTGCAGCGGGGGGAAGGTGCCGAGCGAAAAAGAACTTAGATGGTCGCAGCTAAAGGTCGGCTTGACCGTGATTGTTGCGTCCATTGTGCTGGGTATTCTTATCTTCCTCATGACCGGCACTACCGGACTATTCAGCCCCAAGATCACCATCTACTCCTATGTGGACAATGCCAACGGGTTGCGGAAAGGAGCTCCCGTCCGGTTGCAGGGCGTTGATATTGGGAACGTGGCCGGTATCCAGGTCGTTCCCGAGAAATCGCCGACGCCAGTCCAGATCCAGATGAGCGTGAACACCAAGTACCAGAGCTTCCTGCGCGCCGATTCTCGCGTGGAACTCAGCACCGCAGGTGTCCTCGGTGAAACTTTCGTCGACATCGACAGTCGTGCTGCCGCTGGTGGCGAAGTCAAGAACGGAGCGGTGTTGCAGGCGGAGGCTGTGCCCGACCTTCAGGATGTCGTGCGCGCCAGCCAGGGAACTCTCCAGAATGTAGATACTCTCCTGAAGCGCGCCGATCGCATCATGAGCGCCGTGGAAAGCGGGCAAGGTTCCGTTGGCAAGCTGATCTACGACAAGCAGCTCTACGCGAACCTCAACGACGCCGTTCGCCAGGTGCAGGTTATCCTCGCTGATATCAACAACGGCAAGGGCACCATTGGTAAGCTCCTCAAAGACGAGACGATGTACACGAAGCTGAACAGCTCAATCGATAGGTTGAACAGCACGATGGATAGCATTAACTCGGGCCAGGGCACGCTCGGCAAACTGGTGAAGGATCCAACGCTTTACAACAACGCAAACCAGACCCTCGCAAAAGCCAACGAACTGATGACCAACATCAACGAAGGCAAGGGTGCTCTCGGTAAGTTTGCGCACGACGAAGAGTTCGCCAGGAAGCTGGATACGACCATTACGAATCTCAACAACATCGTCGCGCGTCTGAATGCCGGCGAAGGTAGCGCAGGCGCACTCCTCAAGAATCCCTCACTCTACAACAACGCCGACCAGATGTTGCTTGAGTCCCGCAACCTGATCAAGGCCATTCGAGAGAATCCTAAGAAATACCTCACCATTCGCCTGCGCGTGTTCTGATTTGTGCTCCCGACCGCCCCTAAATTATTGCGCGTTCTTTTCCGAAGCTGCTAACCTTTTCCCCGCGAGTACGTCTACACAGGTCTCCAACCTTTACGCCGGGCTGGTCGGCTGTCCCGATGTGGAGTCCGCATTGCACGCAAAATCCAAGTCAGCTTTTAGAGGAAACTATGCGCTCTTGGTTTGTTCTTCCAGCAGTTCTGCTTTTATCGACCGTGCTTTTCGCGCAGACCGCGAATGAAACCCCGAAGGCTCCGGTCAGCTTCGACAAGTCGGCATTTGATACCAGCGTCAATCCCTGTCAGGATTTCTACCAGTTCGCCTGTGGCGGATGGCGCAAAGCCAATCCTATTCCCGCGGATAAGTCCCGTTGGGGCCGTTTCAACGAACTCGACGAGTACAACCAGAGCGTCTTGCACGGCATTCTAGAAAAGGCGGCCGCTCCCGGAAAGCATGATGCCATTGAAAGCAAGGTCGGCGACTTCTACGCCGCCTGCATGGATGAGAAGCGAGCGGACGAACTCGGTGCCAAGCCCATCCAGCCCCAGTTGGACGAGGTCGCGAAAATCTCCAACACCAAGCAACTCATGCTGACGATCGCCAGCCTGCAAAACCAATCTGTTTCGGCGCTATTCCGGTTCGGTGTCGGCGTCGATCAGCACAACGCGACCAAGCACCTCGCCGATGTCGACCAGGGCGGGCTGACGCTTCCCGATCGCGACTACTACCTCAAAGAAGATCCGAAGTCGGTCGAGACCCGCGAAAAGTATCTGGCGCACGTTCAGAAGATGTTCGAACTGCTCGGCGAAAGCGCCGATCAGGCATCCAAAGATTCAAAGACGGTGATGGATATAGAGACCCAGCTCGCCAAGGCTGCCATGGATCGCGTGATGCGTCGCGACCCCAAGAACAGCGATCACATCGTTCCCGTCTCTGAATTGTTGAGTACCGCACCGAACTTCGACTTCGCCGAGTACTTCCCGGCCACTGGTGTCGCAAAATTCGATCGCGTCAACATCAGCAACCCCGAGTTCTTCAAGGCCGTAAACCCGCTCATAACCAGCATCCCACTGAACGACTGGAAGACCTATCTGCGCTGGAAGGTTCTCAACGCCTCCGCGTCCTGGCTCTCCAAGCCATTCTTCGACGAGAGCTTCGAATTTGGTGGCCGGTACATGAGCGGCGCGAAGGAACCAGAAGTCCGCTGGAAGCGCTGCACTCGCCTCACCGATCGCAGCCTCGGCGAAGCACTCGGTCGCATCTACGTCGATCAGACCTTTGGTCCCGAGGGCAAGGCACGCACTCTGAAGATGGTGAACGCCATCGAGCACCAGATGAACAACGACATTCACAACATCGACTGGATGGGCCCTGAGACGAAGAAAAAAGCTCTCGAGAAACTCCAGGCCGTGATGAACAAGATAGGCTATCCCGATCACTGGAAGGACTACAGCAGCGTTAACGTCACGCGAACCGATCTTCTCGGAAACATTCGCCGTGCAAGCAAGTTTGAAATCGACCGCAATCACAACAAGCTCAACAAGCCGGTCGATCGCACCGAATGGGGCATGACGCCTCCGACCGTTAACGCCTACTACAGTCCCAGCCAGAACAACATCAACTTCCCGGCTGGTATTCTGCAGCCTCCCTTCTTCAGCAAATTGACTGATGACGCCGTGAACCTTGGCGGCATCGGCGTCGTGATCGGCCACGAACTGACTCACGGTTTCGACGATCAGGGCCGCAAGTTCGACGCCCAGGGCAATCTCACTGATTGGTGGACCGCTGCAGACGCCAAGGCCTATGACGAGCGTTCGCAGTGCATCGCCGATGAGTACAGCAACTTCGTGGCCGTGAAGGACGACAAGGGCGAAGTAAAGCTCAACGGCAAGCTAACGCTGGGCGAAAACACCGCGGATAACGGCGGACTGCACCTGGCCTACCTGGCTCTGCAGGAAATCATGGGCGACAAGATGAATATTCCGATCGACGGCTACACGCCCGCGCAGCGATTCTTCATCGGCTACGCCCAGATCTGGTGCCAGAACCAGACCGACCAGATCGCACGCCAGTTGGCCATCGTCGATCCACACTCACCCGGCAAGTACCGCGTGAACGGCGTCGTCCAGAACTCTCCGGAGTTCGAGAAGGCCTTCAGCTGTAAGGCCGGCGACCCCATGGTCTCGGGGAAGCCCTGCCGCGTCTGGTAAGAGAACTCAACGAGTTGCTGTTTTTATGGGAGGCCTACCCGGCCTCCCATTTTTCTCGTCCTGAACGCAGCGAAGGATCCCTCTAGGCACGATGCTCCCCGCTTCTCTTGGTCTTCCCCGGCATCAAACCAGTGCTTCTGTTAAGCTTCTCAGCCGAGAATAGGGTTTCGCTTGGCTGAGCAGCTGAGTAGCTGAGCAGCTTTATGGACACCTTCGCCGCAACCTGCGAGGCCGCAGCCGCCACCACGAAGAAGACGGAGAAGACGCGCATCGTCGCGGACTATCTCCGTTCGCTTGGTCCCACGACCGCTCCCCGCGCGGCACAATTTCTCGCTGGCCAGGTCTTCCCCGTCTGGGAGGAGCGCACGCTGCAACTTGGGGGTGCGCAACTCTGGCGCGCTATTGCGGCCATCACCGGCAAGAGCGAGCGCGAACTCTCCGCGACCTACCGCCGTTACGGCGATCTCGGATCAGCCGCAGCAGATGTCCTCCGGGGCATCGCCCCAAAGTTAAGCGAACTCTCGATCGCCGATCTGGAAGCCGTTTTTGACAACCTTGCGTCTGCTCGCGACACGGTGGCCCGGATGGCTGAACTTCAGGAGATACTCTCTCGTCTCAGTCCGCTCGGCGCCAAGTACTTCGTCAAGCTCATCACCGGCGATATGCGCATCGGACTCAAGGAGAGCCTCGTTGAAGAAGCCGTTGCGAAGGCGTGGGGGCGCTCCATTGAGCAAGTGCAGCGCGCTAACATGCTGCTCGGCGATCTTGCGGAAACTACGCGCCTTGCAATTGAGAACCGCCTGTCCGAAGCACGCCTGCGCCTCTTTCACCCCATCGGCTTCATGCTCGCCAGCCCCGCCGCAGACTCCGCAGAGGCTTTCGAGTATTTCGAGCACGCACGTGTCGAAGACAAGTACGATGGTATTCGCGCCCAGGCACACACCGTCGATCAGCGCGTCCGAATCTTCTCGCGGACGCGTGACGATATCACCGAGTCGTTCCCGGAACTCGTTCCATGGCTCGCGGCACTTCCCCGAAGTGCCGTTCTCGATGGCGAAATTCTAGCCTGGGACTTCGACGAACCCGGCGGCCGCGCTCTCCCGTTCTCGTCACTGCAAAAACGCCTGGGACGCAAACGCGTCAGTCGTACGCTCCTGCGCGATATCCCTGTCGCCTACGTTGTCTTCGACGTCCTGCATCTCGGTGGAGAACTCATCATCGACGAAACTCTACGCGTACGCAACGAACGCCTGAACTTGCTCTTCGCAACGCCACTCGTCCCCGCAACTGGCGAGCACGCCGGCGATCGTCAGAGCCCGCTTTTCGCGGAAGAGAACCCGCACGACTCTCCTCGTGTCCTGCGGGCGCCGGCATGGGAAGCAAATTCTCCTGCAGAACTCGACCGCCTCTTTGAACAAGCCCAGGCCCGTGGCAACGAAGGGCTGATGATCAAGGACCTGAACTCGCCGTATCTCCCCGGCCGGCGCGGACGCTCGTGGCTCAAGCTCAAGCGGGAACTCGCCACTCTCGACGTCATTGTTACGGCCGTCGAGTACGGTCATGGGAAGCGCGCCAAGGTTCTCAGCGACTACACCTTCGCAGTGCGCGACGGACATCGTCTCCGCAACGTCGGCAAGGCTTACACGGGACTCACCGACGTCGAGATCGCCAAAATGACCCAGTGGTTCCTCGCTCACACCCTTACCGATCACGGATGGGTGCGCGAGGTGGAGCCGAAGATTGTTCTCGAAGTGGCGTTCAATGCCGTGATGGAATCCGACCGTCACGACAGCGGTTATGCGCTTCGCTTCCCACGCATAGTCCGCCTTCGGGATGACAAGTCTGCTGACGAAATCGATACCATTGATCGCGTGCGCGAAATCTTCGAGCGCCAGAAACGTCGGGGATCCGCAGCAAGCTGAGTTCCTGCAAACAAATTAATGGTCAAATGCAAACGCCACGACCGCAGCCGTGGCGTGAACTGACAAACGTTGCTTAGGCCGCGCGCTTACGTGGCGGAACCTTGTCACCTTCGCGCCGGGCTTCGCTGAGGCCGATCGCGATGGCCTGCTTGCGGCTCTTCACCTTTTTGCCGCTTCGGCCCGAGCGAAGCTTGCCACGTTTGAACTCGTGCATCTCCTCCCCGACCTTCTGCTGAGCCTTACGCCCATACTTTCTCCCCGAGTTGCGGCGTCCGCGGCTCGAACTGCCGCTTCGCGAGGAACTGCGACGCGACCGCGAAGAACTGGGACGAGCGGTTGCCGACTTTGTTTCGCGATGCGACTTGCTGCGTCGGCCGGAACTTGTGCTGCGGCGCGATTTCGAGCTACGACTCGATCGCGAACGCGAAGAGGACGAGCGTGAAGACGACGAACTTTTACCGCGCGACCTCGATGTGGATCTGCGAGTAGCCATAGTGTCTAGCCTCCTACACATCAGACGACAGAGTGCGCATGCGGGTTGCGTTCCAGATGCAGGAGGTTGTATCGAACAAGAACGTGGAACATCGAATGAAGTATCCCCTGATGGGAAAATCGCGGATCAAAAGAGCGGACTTTTCATGTTCGGCGAAATTGAAAAGCGTGTAGACGGTCGGCCTGCGGGTATCGCGGCGATTGCTCTGGTTCTTCTCGCGTACGCTACGGTCGCCGCCGGTTATGGACTCCTCCTTGGATCGGGGCGCGTGGCCATGTCGAGCGGAGCGTGGCTCATCGGCGGCGGACTCGAAATCATGGGGCCGTGGATCTTCGCCATTTACGCCGCGCTTTATGCCGGCTGCGCCCTCGGCCTGTGGCGACTGGAGAAGTGGGCTCTGCGATTGGCGTCGTTGTTGCTGTTGTGGGAACTGCTGCAGGTGACACCCGCAATTTCCTCGGCGGTCGCCGATTCACGACTGTATGCGATTGCTCGGGAGGGGCTCCAGATTGTGTGGCGGGTGATGGCGCTACGCTATTTATGGTCGCAACCGACGCGCGAAGCGTTTCAGCCGGGGCGATCCTCGTGAGGCCCGCGATTCCAATAAAGTGGCCCACCCTGGCAGAGGCCAGGATGGGCTGACATCGACGCCATTGGCCCAGTCCGGGGCCAGGGTTACTTCTTCACTTCGGCGACTTCGTGTCGCTCGACGCGGAACTCCATCGTGCCGGACTTCCCTGCATCGACCACCACGTGATCGCCGTGCAGCACTTCCCCGTCGAGGATCTTCAGCGCCAGCGGGTCCTGGATGAGCCGCTGTATTGCCCGCTTCAGCGGACGCGCTCCATAGTTCATGTCGTATCCCTGCGTGAAGAGCAGGCGCTTGGCCGCGTCGGTCAACTCGATGGAAATCTTGCGATCCGCAAGCAAGCGGCGCAGGTCTTCCAGCCGCAACTCGACAATCTTCGAGAGCTGCTCCATTCCGAGTGGGTTGAAGAGCACGATGTCGTCCACACGGTTCAGGAACTCCGGTTTGAAGTGCGCCTGGAGCGCCTCCATGACTTGCGTGCGAGCCTGCTCGAAACCTTCGGGTGTGCGCAGTGCGTCCGCTTGCAGGTACGCCGATCCGATGTTCGACGTCATGATGATGACCGTGTTCTTGAAGTCGACGGTCCGGCCCTTGCCGTCGGTCAAACGGCCGTCATCCATGATCTGCAGGAAGACGTTGAAGACGTCGGGATGGGCCTTCTCGATCTCGTCGAAGAGCACGACGGAATACGGGCGACGGCGCACCGCCTCGGTCAACTGCCCACCTTCTTCGTAGCCAACGTATCCCGGAGGCGCGCCGATCAACCTAGATACGGCGTGTTTCTCCATGTACTCGGACATGTCAATGCGTACCATGGCGTGCTCGTCGTCGAACAGGAACTCGGCAAGCGCGCGCGCCAGCTCGGTTTTTCCGACTCCGGTGGGTCCGAGGAAAATGAAGGAGCCGATCGGGCGGCGCGGATCACTGAGACCCGCACGCGAGCGGCGAATCGCGTTGGACACGCGTTCGATCGCGGTGTCCTGCCCAACCACGCGCTGGCGCAGGCGCGATTCCATCTCGATGAGCTTTTTGACCTCGCCTTCGAGCATCTTCGAGACCGGGATGCCGGTCCACTTGGAGATGATTCGCGCGATGTCTTCTTCGTCGACCTCCTCTTTCAACATGCGCGCCTGCTTGGTGTCGGCTTGAGCACTGAGCTTGTCAAGCTCAGCCTGCGTCTTGCGCAACTCGTCGTACTCAATCCGAGAGGCTCGCTCGTACTCACCCTGGCGGGCCGCTTTCTGCGCCTCGAGCTTGAGCTGCTCGATCTTCTCTTTCAACTCGCGAACGCGGGAGATGGATTCCTTCTCCTGCTTCCAACGCGCTTTGAGAGCGTTGGAGCGCTCGCGAATGCCGGCCAGTTCCCTGTCGACAATAGCCAAACGTTCCTTCGAGTTCGGATCGTCCTCTTTTTTCAGCGCCTGGCGCTCGATCTCGAGCTGCGTCGCGCGGCGTTCGAGTTCGTCGATTTCGGTCGGCATTGAGTCGATCTGGATGCGCAGCGATGCGGCGGCTTCATCGACCAGGTCGATCGCCTTGTCGGGAAGAAATCGGTCGCTGATGTAGCGGTGCGACAGTGTAGCGGCTGCCACGATTGCCGAGTCCTTGATGCGGACACCGTGATGGACCTCGTACTTCTCTTTCAGGCCGCGGAGAATCGCGATCGTATCCTCCACACTGGGCTCGCCGACGTAGACGATCTGGAAACGGCGTTCGAGGGCCGCGTCTTTCTCGATGTACTTGCGATATTCGTTCAGCGTGGTGGCGCCGATAGCACGCAGTTCACCGCGCGCGAGCGCCGGCTTCAGCATGTTGCTGGCGTCGATGGCGCCTTCGGCGGCTCCAGCGCCTACCAGCGTATGCAGTTCGTCGATGAACAGGATGATCTGTCCTTCGGATTCTTCAATCTCCTTGAGGACGGCCTTGAGGCGGTCTTCGAATTCGCCGCGGTACTTTGCGCCTGCGAGCATTGCGCCCAGGTCGAGCGAGATCAGTCGCTTGTTTTTGAGCTGCTCCGGGACGTCGCCGGAGACGATGCGCTGCGCGAGACCTTCGACAATGGCGGTTTTACCGACACCCGGCTCGCCGATCAGCACGGGGTTGTTCTTCGTACGGCGCGACAAAACCTGCATGACGCGACGGACTTCGTCGTCGCGACCGATGACAGGATCGAGTTTGCTGCGACGCGCCAGTTCCGTAAGGTCGCGCGCGTAGCGCTGCAGGGCCTGGTACTTCGCTTCCGGATTCTGGTCGGTGACAGTCTGGTTCCCGCGAATGGCGGTGAGCGCCTTGAGGATCGCATCAGAGTCGGCGCCCATGCCGGCGAGAATCGTTTGCGCAGCATCGTTCTTCAAGGCGGCGATGCCAAGCAGCAAATGCTCGGTCGAGACGTACTCGTCCTTGAAATTGGACGCGACCTTGAAGGCGCTGTCCAACAGGCGTGAGGTCTGGTCCGACATGGCTGGCTGCGCCGCGGCATTCGACAGCTTGGGCAGGCGTTCAATCTCGCGCATGGCGACCGACTGCAATGCCTGCGGCTGAATGCCGATCTTCTCCAGCAGTGGCGCGACAATGCCTTCGAGATCTTCCACAAGCGCAACGAGCACGTGCACCGGCATCAGCTCGGGATTGGCGTGCTCGGACGCGATTTCGCCTGCGCGCTGGACAGCCTCCTGCGCTTTAACCGTTAATTTGTCCCAACGAATGGGCATGTAGAACTCCTAGGTGCAAGATGCAGGATTCAATGTGCAAGAGAACTGAGATTTCATCTTGTGTCTTGAATCTTGGACCAAAAATTCAGGGAGACCCGAATCATCCGTCTCCCCTATTTCGATTCCGTAAATGGATGTTTCGCTAGCTGTTATTTCTTCGCTTCCAGAGTCTTGCCGGCGTTGACGTTCACCTTGATTTGCTTCGGCTTCGCTTCGGCTCGCTTGGCCAGCCTGATCTTCAGGACGCCTTTATCGTAATCGGCCTGAACATCCTCGGGGTTGACTGTCGCCGGGAGCGTGAACGAACGGGTGAAGCTGCCATAGCGGCGCTCCACGCGGTGGAAGTTCTCTTCCTTCTCGTCCTTTTCGAACTTGCGCTCGCCGCCAACCGTCAGCAGGTTGTTCTCAAGGCGAATGTCAATATCCTTCTCGTCGATTCCCGGCACTTCCAGACGTACCTGGATGCTGTTCTCGTCCTCGTACACATCAACCGGGGGAACGAATGCGCCGGTTAGCGCCTCGTCATGGGTGATTGCACCGAACTGATCGTTGAACAACCGGTTCATCCGGTCCTGCAGGGTGGCCATTTCGCGGAACGGTTCCCAACGGGTAATCATCGTCATAACTAACCTCCAATAGAGGGTATTTCTAAAGCCTCACAAGATGAGATGCTGCATTCAGTACAATAGGAGCATAAAATATGAGTGTAGTACTGTCAAGCACAATTATTACTTTTATTAACAATAGCTTAGACTTGATCTGCAGCTTCAGATTGACGCCCAAATTCCTAAATTGGAGCGGGTCGGATGGGTAGTGTGGACTTGTTCCTTATGTTGGCTTGATGCCCGGCGCTACAATATAGGTGTCCATCCGGATGCGCGGAGGTCGTTATGCATCCTCATCTTCCCCGCGGAGCACTGCGTTATTTGCTGATGGGCCTGCTGATTGCGGCCCTGATAGTTCTCTTCCCGGTTGTGGTGCAGTCGCAGCGAGAATCGGCGGAAGCCGCCTTTGCACTGCTGTAGATTGGGGCTACGAACCGCCAAACCCATGCGTCTTGAAGGCTTCGAGCTGATGCGGTTCCAGTTGCAGAATGACGTCGTCGAGCGTTTCAAGTTGGAATTCCGGGACTTGAATTCCCTGTGCGGCCGCCTGCCGCTGCATCGCCGTTTCCAACATTTTTTTTGCGAACTGAAGCGAGACCGTGTGTCTGGGAAGTGAGTCGAGGCGATCCTCGGGCCGGAGCAACTCCGCGGGAACTCCGCCGGCCTTGGAAACGAATTGCAATACTTGGGAGACAAAGTCGCGGTCGATGTTAGCTCCGGCGTAGTAACGGTTGTAGAACTCGTCAAAGGACATCGGGATCCTGCCGGCGAACGTCGGATCGATGGTGCCCGAAGCCGCGGTTTTAAGTGGCGCGTTCGCCGAAAGAACGATCGTCGACTGTTGCTGGCCGAGGCGGCGAAGAAGCCAAAAGAGGATCACTGCGCAAAGCGCCAGTAGCAGCCATTTCATGTATTTTCTCCGAAGTTATTGCGTCTGATGAAGCTGGCGATGATGTTCCTCGACGCGCATTGCCAGTGGGCCGAGCTTGCGAATGAAATCGTCGACGGTCTGAATATTCGGGTCGAAATACTGGCCTTGATTGGTAATCTGCGCGGTGCGCGTGGCCTTCACCATGATCTCGGCGAACTCGAGGACATGTTTCTTCAAGGAGCCTCTCGGGAAACTTTCGAGGGAATCCTCGGGCCGGATCAGCTTGTACTCGACGCCACTGGAGAGGGAAACGAATTCCAAAAGTTTGAAGACGACGGCTTCGGAGAGGCCGGAATCTTTGTAAAACTGCTCATAAAAGCTCTCGAACGGCATCCGTTCGCGTGAGTCCCAGACCGGCGGGGGTGGTGGCGACTGTTTTTCCATCATCATGCGTCGAACGATCGCCACGATGACGATCGCCAGGATCGTCCCCAGCATTACCAGCCATTTCATGGTTTCGGCCCCTTCTCGCGCGTAATATAACGCCATTCGGGACGGAGCGTAAGTTGAAACTGACGGTGGCATGGATAGGGAAATCGAAGGACGCAGCAATCGGCACGCTGACGGCCGAATACCTGAAACGCCTGCAACGCTACGTTTCGGTCGAAGGGAAGGAACTGGCCGACGAAACTGCACTCCCGAAGCTCACCTCTCGTCCGGGACGGACCGCGCCGGTACTGGTTCTGCTGGATTCGCGAGGGAAACAATTAAGGTCGGAGGAACTGGCTCAGTTTGTCCGCGATCATCGGGACCGCGGTTCGCAAGACCTGATCTTCGCCGTGGGTCCGGCAGATGGCTGGAGCGAGAACGGTCGCAAGCAAGCCGATGTCCTGCTTTCATTGGGGAAAATGACCCTGCCGCACGAACTCGCTCGCGTGGTTCTGGTCGAGCAGTTGTACCGCGCGTTCACCATCCTGGCAGGACACCCCTACCACGGGGGACACTAGGAATCCTGCCATTGGGCGATCGGGCGATCGAGCCATTGTGCCATTTTTCGATTGGCCCGTCGGCACGATGACTCGATTCGCGCGATTTGCTCGCGATTCCATTTACAATACTTAGTTCGCCTATGAACGACGTTCGCAAAGGCTTGATCATCGTTAACACGGGTCCGGGGAAGGGAAAGACCACGGCTGCCATGGGGACGGCTCTGCGCGCGGTGGGTAATGGCATGCGAGTCCTGATGCTGCAATTCCTCAAGGGCTCCTGGCATTATGGCGAACTCGATGCCGTGGCGGCGTTCGGCGATAAGTTCGTCATGAAGCAGATGGGCCGGGGTTTTGTGAAGGTAGGCGGCGCTGAGACTGACCCCGAGGACATCCGCCTGGTTGAGGAAGCTTGGGCCGAGGCCGAGCAGGCGATCCTGTCGGGCCAATGGGATCTGGTGATCCTGGACGAGATTAACTATGCCATCAGCTACAAGATGCTCGACCCGGAGCGGGTTGCCGAGGTTTTGCGCCGTAAGCCCGATATGGTGCACGTTATCTTGACGGGACGCAACGCGCACCCGACAATTGTTGATTTGGCGGACACCGTCACCGAAATGCGCGAGGTGAAGCACGCGTACCAGAAGGGAATTCTTGCGCAACGCGGCATTGAGTACTGATACTGCTACATCCTCCGCAGATCCCCAGCCGTATAGGGACTGAGAACTGAGAACTGCATTTATGACCTGGTTCAAGCGGCAATCCCAAGAGTTAGACACCTCAGGTGAGAAGAAGGTTAAAACCGAAGGCCTGTGGGTGAAATGCGACGGGTGCCGCCAGATCATCTGGAAGAAGGACCTGGAAGAGAATTTTAACGTCTGCCCGAAGTGCGACAAGCACTTCCGGGTTGACGCCCGCACCCGCCTCGCACAACTGTTCGATAACGGAGAGTACACCACCGAAGACACCAACCTCTCCTCGACCGACCCCCTGAAGTTCACGGATCTAAAACCTTACGCCTCACGCCTGAAAGCCGCCCAGGCCGCTACCGGCCTCAAAGACGCCATTGTTACCGGGCGCGGGAAGATCAATGGCCAGCCTGCCATCATTACAGCGATGGAATATCCGTTCATCGGTGGTTCGATGGGTGCTGTGGTTGGAGAGGTCATTACCCGCGCGGTTGAAAAGGCCACCCGGGAGCGCATTCCTCTGATCATCGTCTCGGCGTCGGGGGGCGCTCGCATGATGGAGGGCGTTATCAGCCTGATGACGCTGGCCAAAATCTCGGCGGCCCTGGCGCGCATGGACGATGCAGGTGTTCCGTACATCTCCGTCCTGACTGATCCAACGACCGGCGGCACGACTGCTTCCTTCGCCATGCTGGGTGACCTGAATATCGCCGAACCCGGGGCACTCATCGGTTTCGCCGGACCCCGCGTCATCGAGCAGACCATCCGCCAGAAACTGCCCGAAGGATTCCAGCGCAGTGAATTCCTGCTCCAGCACGGAATGCTGGATGCCGTCGTACACCGCCGTGATCTGAAGGATTACGTGGCGCGGGCGTTCGCTTTTATGGCCCCGAGATAGAAACGGCACTAGGTACTGGGTAACAGCACGACACTTTCATCACCCAGTACCCAGTACCCACTTTCGACTTCGATCACATTCTCCCGCATCCGTCATCACATCCAGCTACTGCGGCTCCTTCCTACAATTCTCGGCAAGTAGGAGGCACTCCTATGTCCAGCTCTACCGCCATTTCCAGTGAGACCACGCTCAAGAACCTGATCACTGCGTTTCAGGGTGAAAGCAACGCCTCGGCCAAATATGCAGCATTTGCGAAGAAAGCTGACGAGGAGGGTTATGGGCGGGTGGCGAGCCTCTTCCGTGCGGCATCTCGCGCCGAGCAGATTCACGCCGCGAATCATCTCCGCGTGATCGAGAAGATGGGTGGCAAGACGGTCGCCAAGATCGAACCCGTCCACATCGGCAACACCGCCGAGAACCTGAAAGTCGCCATCGCCGGTGAAGAGTACGAGCGCGACGTGATGTACCCGGGCTTCGTCAAGGAAGCCGAAGCGCAAGCCAACACCCTTGCGATCCGGACCTTCCAGTGGGCGCTCGAGGCGGAAGCCGAGCATGCCCGCATGTACACCGATGCCCTGAAGCACCTGGACAAGCAGCGCACGAAAACAGTCTTCTACGTGTGCATCGTCTGCGGCTACACCACCGACGACCAGGGCATGATGCGGTGCCCGGTCTGCAACACACCGCGAGAAAAATTCGAGAAGATCGAGTAGATTACCAGCCACAAAGGCACAAAGAACTAGTGGATGAATGACTAGTGCTCTTACCGCCCCACTTCCTTCGTGTCTTCGTGGTGAATTGTCGCATCGAGATAAAGGCTGTCATAATCCTATCCACCGATGTTGTCCTACCCTCAAGCCGTAGAACGCCTTCTCGAACTTGGCCACGAGCTGCACCAGATGCCGTCGCACAAGTTCGACCTCGCGCACATGCGCGTGCTCACCGAGGCGCTGGGGCATCCGGAGCACGCAGTTCCATCGGTCCTCATTGCGGGAACCAACGGTAAGGGCTCAACCGCTGCCACGCTGGCATCCATCCTTCACGCTGCGGGGTATAACGTCGGACTCTATACCTCGCCGCATCTCGTGCGGATCAATGAGCGCATCCGCATCAATGGTGAACCGATCGACGACGAACTATTCGCCGCTACCTACGACCACGTGCACCATGTAGCGGACCGACTCGTCGCGGAAAAGAAGTTGCCTTGGCATCCAAGCTTCTTTGAGACAGTCACCGCGATTGCCTTCGAGTGCTTCATGCGGCTCAAGGTTGATATTGCGGTGCTCGAGGTCGGGATGGGCGGCCGGTTGGACGCGACGAATATCACCGAACCGTTGCTATCCGTCGTCACTGACGTCGGTCTCGATCACCAGAAATTCCTCGGGGACACCATTGCCGCCATCGCTGCCGAAAAAGCGGGCATCATGCGGGCAGGGAAGCCGGCCATTACTTTGCCGCAGCATCCGCAGGCGAACCAGGTTCTTGGCGAGAAAATGATCGAGACCGGCGCGGTCCCGGTGAACGCAACGCGCAACGTGCCACCGGTGTCTCCGGGCTCGCAGGCTCTTTTCGACACCTCGGAACCCGGTCGCACGCGCTACATGCTCAGCGTGCTCGGAGAAGAGATCCTCATCGACACTGCGCTCGTCGGGCGACACCAGTTGCGCAATCTCGCGCTCGCCATCACTGCCGCGGAAGAACTGACAGGGCTCGGTTTCTCCATCACTCCGGCGCAGATCGCCGAAGGCATCAGCCAGACCCGTTGGCCCGGCCGGTTTCAATATGTGCCCGGGCAGGGGAATCGGCCGGAAATCATTCTCGACGTCGCCCACAACCCCGCCGGTGCGTGGGCCCTGCGCGGTGCACTCTCCGAGCGTTTCCTCGACCGGCCTCTGTATCTGGTCTTTGGCGCCATGCGCGATAAGGCCATCGACGAAATTGCCGGGATTCTTTTCCCGACTGCCGATGTGGTTGTGGCGACCCACACGGAACACAATCCGCGGTCCGCAACCACCGCCGAGATTCGCGCCGCCGGCGAGCGCAGTGGCGCTGAGATCATCGAGGTGCCGGTCGTCAAGGACGCAATCGCAAAGGCCAGCGAGGCGGCCACCCAACGTAAGCATCTCGCCGCGCCGGTGATCGTCGTGACCGGATCGATCTACATCGTCGGCGAAGCCATGGAATCGCTCGGGATAGTCCCCTAATCGCCCTCTGCCTGGATCCAGTCCCGTGCCCCGCATCTGCCCGCGGTGCGCAGATATGGGCACCGCGAAAATTACGTGGTCCAGTCACTTGCATTTAACAAGTAATATTTGCTATTGTTCTCCGCCGTGGCCGGAAAGCCGAAATCGAGACCGCGTTCCGGGTGTCCGGTCAGTATCGGCCTGGAGCGGTTCGGGGACCGGTGGTCATTGCTGATCATTCGCGACCTGATGGTTCGTGGTTACCGGACGTTCAAAGAGTTCCAGCAATCGGGTGAGGGAATCGCGACTAACATTCTGGCGGATCGACTGTGCCGGTTGGAAGACGCTGGGATCATTTCCCACGAGACTGATCCGGCGGACGGACGCCGCGTGAATTACCGCTTGACCGAGAAGGGCATTGATCTCGCTCCAGTGATGCTGGAATTGCTGGTGTGGGGGGCGCGTCACGAGAATACGGGCGCGCCTTGCGCAGTGATCGACCACATGGCGAGCCATCGCGAGGAGGTGCTCGCCGAAGTTCGGCGGCGGTGGCGGGAACGGGAGTCAACTCCATTCCTGCCGCCCTTTCAGCCAGACGGCAGGACCAGGAATACCAAACCTCAATCTTGATTGGCTCGATTTGGCCCCTCAAAACGTCGTTATTTATGACGTGAAATTTGCAAGGAGTAAGCCATGCAATTCGTTCCTTATCTCAGCTTCAATGGCAATTGCGAAGAGGCGTTTAAGTTCTACGAGCAGACCCTCGGCGGAGAGCTGCAGTCGATATTTCGGTATGAGGGAAGTCCAATGCAGGATCGCGTGCCTGCCGAGTATCGCCAGAAAGTGATGCACACGACGCTGAAGGTAGCTGACGGCGTTCTCATGGGCGCCGATGCTCCGCCGCCGTATTTCAGCCAGCCTGCGGGATTCTCGGTTTCAATCAGCTTCAAGGAACCCGCCGAAGCCGAGAGCAAGTTTGAAGCACTCAGTAAGGGCTCGAAGATCATGATGCCGATCCAGCAGACATTCTGGGCGCGCCGTTTTGGTATGCTGGTCGACCGGTTCGGCATACCGTGGATGGTCAGCTGCGAGTAAGACTGCATTAGAACGCGTGGGGCGTTCGATAGCAGTGTCGATTTTTGAACAGTCCAATCGTCAATAGGGTAAGGAGAAGAACGTCTATGAGTGGGGTACGACTTTTAGTTGGGACGCGCAAAGGCGCGTTCGTGCTGACCTCGGATGGCAAACGGGAAAAGTGGGATATCAGCGGGCCGCACTTCGCCGGCTGGGAGATATACCACATGAAGGGATCGCCCGTGGATACCAACCGGATCTACGTCTCGCAGACGAGTGGCTGGTTTGGACAGTTGATCCAGCGATCCAGCGACGGCGGCAAAACCTGGGAGGTCCCGGGCGGCGAACCTGAGAAGGGCCCCTTTGGGCAACCGATGGGCCAGAGTAATAAATTCGCTTACGACACGTCAGCCGAGACAGGGAAACCGCTGACGACGCATCAGTGGTACGACGGCACGCAGCATCCGTGGGAGTTTAAGCGCGTTTGGCACCTTGAGCCATCGTTGAGCGATCCGGATACGGTTTACGCCGGTATCGAGGACGCTGCGATCTTCCGTTCCACCGACGGTGGCACTAGTTGGAAGGAACTGGCCGGACTACGCGGCCATGGCACCGGGCCGAAGTGGCAGCCGGGCGCGGGTGGCATGTGCCTGCACACCATCATCCTCGATCCGAAGAACCAGAACCGAATGTACATAGCCATCTCGGCCGCGGGTGCTTTTCGCACGGATGACGGCGGCAAGAGTTGGAAGCCCATTAACCGCGGCCTGCGTTCGGAGTTCATTCCCGATCCGAACGCCGAGATCGGCCACTGCGTGCACCACATCGCCATGCACGGTTCGCGGCCTGACACGCTCTTCATGCAGAAGCACTGGGACGTAATGCGCAGCGACGATGCTGGCGATAACTGGAAAGAAGTCAGCGGCAACCTTCCCACTGACTTCGGCTTCGTGATTGACGTGCACGCCCACGAACCCGAGACGATCTACGTCGTTCCCATCAAGAGCGACGGAGAGCATTTCCCGCTCGACGGCAAGCTGCGCGTCTATCGCAGCCGTTCCGGCGGCAACGAATGGGAAGAGTTGAGCAAGGGATTGCCGGAGAAGGATTGCTACGTCAACGTGCTGCGTGACGCCATGTCAGTCGACAAACTGGACAAGTGCGGCGTGTACTTCGGCACCACGGGTGGTCAGGTGTACGGCACTCGCGATGCCGGTGACTCCTGGTTCCCCATCGTCCACGATCTCCCGGCCGTGCTTTCCGTTGAGGCGCAGACATTGCCATGATTCGCGTTGTCCTGCCTACGCACTTGAAGACGCTGGCAAAGGTCAGCGGCGAAGTACAGCTCGCGCTGGAAGGCCCGGTGACGACGCGCACCATTCTCGACGCGCTAGAGAAGCAGTATCCGGTGCTGACGGGAACCATTCGCGATCACGGCACTCTGAAGCGCCGCGCCTTCCTGCGCTTCTTCGCCTGCAATGAAGACATTTCGCATGAATCCCCAGATGCTCCGCTTCCCGACGCCATCGCTTCGGGGGCGGAGCCCTTCTTCATCATTGGTGCGATTGCCGGGGGATAACCGCAACAGAATTAAGGGACGCGGCTTGGCTAAGCGCTGAGTTCGGGCGTAGCCGCGAGCAGCGAGCGCGTGTATTGCTCCTGTGGCGCGGTCGTGATCTGCTCCGTCGTTCCGATCTCCACCAGTCTTCCGCGCTTCATCACCGCGATCCGATTCGCGAGATAGCGCACCACGGGCATGGAGTGCGAGATGAACAGGTACGTCAGCCCAAACTCGCGCTGAAGGCGCTGCATGAGATTCACGATCTGCGCGCCGACGGAAACGTCGAGGGCGGAAACGGGTTCGTCGGCGACGAGGAAGCGCGGCCGCAAGGCGATTGCGCGTGCGATGCCGATGCGCTGGCGCTGGCCTCCGCTGAATTCGTGCGGGTATCGCGCCAGTGCGGATTCATCAAGGCCGACGGCGCGCATCAGTTCGGCCGCGCGGCGGCGCCGTTCTTCGGCGGAAAGTTTCTCGTGAATAATGAGCGGCTCGGTGACGACGTCGAGAACGCGGAAGCGCGGATCGAGCGAGCCGAACGGGTCCTGGAAGATGATCTGGAGTTCACGGCGGGCGTGACGGAGTTCAGATCCTCGCATCGCGAGCAGGTCGCGGCCCTCGTAACTGATGCTTCCCGAGGTCGGTTCGATCAGCCGCAGAATCAGTCGGCCGAGCGTGCTTTTGCCGGAACCGGATTCCCCGACCAGACCCAGCGTTTCGCCGGACTCGATGTCGAGGGCCACATCATCGACAGCACGAAGCTCTCCACCGTGTGCGGTTCCGAAGGCATCCTGCCGATGAGGGTAGATCTTCGTCAGAGAGCGGATGGAGAGAAGAGGCACGGAAAGAAGGTACTAGGTGCGAGGTGCGACGTTCAAGAGGTTGCTCAGTTTCTCAGCCGCGCCAGGTAAGAAAGCTTCCGGCTAGAAGTGATTTGCTGAGGAGCTGAGTACCTGAGTAGCGGCAAAAGGAAAAGGCCCTCGCCGACTATTGCGAAGACCTCTCTTCCGCGCGGTAAATTCGCGCCCGCCGGTCGCACTCGCTCATGCGGCGCGGGGAACGTCTCCCGGGGGCTGTTTGTGAGAAGCCACAGAGGCCGCTGGAGTTGTCCTTCGAAAATAGCGGAGCAGAAAAATAGCCGCCATCAGAGCTACTACGGTCCGCCAGTCAGGAACGAGAAGGTCCAGCAGGGCTGCGCGATTGGCCTGCGGCGAGTTGATCGCGGCAAGCTCTTGAAAATAAACTGTCGTTTCTGGGTTCTGCTCGGGACCGTCCCAGCCCGCGCGGGCCGGGATATAAGGATCGGGTTTCGCCTGCGGTTGCGCCAGCATTTCCTTCAGGTCTGGACGCTTCGGCGTAGCCGCCGCGGGGACCGCGAATGCCAGCAACAACAAAATGATTGGGCGAAAGCGAAGCACCTCTGTTGGATGCCGGTGTGGGTGGGGAGTTGTAGAGGTGAGAAGACTCTCGGCCACAACCTCGATCTTCCACCTGCGCTGTTGAACCTGAGCTCCGGTGAGGACAGTAATCCCACTTTCTGGGATTAAGTCCATATTGAAGGGTGCGGCGACGGCTACAATGCTAGAATTTCCACAGTCACTATTGCGAGAGGCTCGGTTTTGATCGAACTGGCTCCGTCCATCCTTTCCGCCGATTTTGCGCGCTTGGGCGAACAGGTCCGCGAGGCTGTTTCGGCGGGGGCCACCGTGCTGCATCTCGACGTAATGGATGGGCATTTTGTCCCCAACCTGACGATCGGACCGCCGGTGGTGAAGTCGGTCCGCAAGGTTGTCGATGTGCCCCTGGATGTTCACCTGATGATCGAGCGGCCGGACGACTTCATTCCAGCCTTTATCGATGCGGGAGCGAACTGGGTCAGTGTGCATCAGGAAGCCTGTGTCCATCTGCATCGCACGCTTGAGTACATCCGGACCCTCGGAGCGAAGGCGGGTGTGGTGATCAACCCGGCGACGCCAGTACATACGCTGGGGGATATACTCGGGATCGTCGATTATGTTCTGGTAATGTCGGTCAACCCGGGTTTTGGCGGACAAAAATTCATTCCGCGCTCACTGGAGAAGATTCGCAAGCTGGTCACAATGCGCAACGCCAATGGCCACCACTACAGGATTGAGGTGGATGGCGGGGTAGCGCATGACACCGTCGCCGATGTAGTTCGCGCGGGCGCGGAGTTGCTGGTGGCCGGAAACGCCGTCTTCGGCCATGGCAATATCGGCACGAATGTGCGCGATCTCCTGAGGATCGCGCATGAGGCTACTCTGCAAAAGGTCTAACACGGAGCAGCCCAAGCCAGTGCAGAACAATCAGACTTTGTAAGACCCTCGAGGTGGTAGGGATGTTTCGTCGATTCGTCATTGCTTTCTTGCTGGCTTCCTGTCTGCTGGCGGTAGTCGGATGCAGGAATAAGAACGTTAAGAACCCGCTGGCAAATGTAAATTCCAAGCAGCCGGACAAGGTGTTGTTCGATCGCGCTATGGACGCGATGCAGCATCGAAAGTACGACGTCGCCCGTCTGAGCCTGCAGACCCTGATCAACACCTACCCCGACTCCGAATACATTGCGCGAGCCAAACTGGCAATCGGTGACTCGTGGTATGCCGAGGGTGGCTCAGCCGCCCTGGCGCAGGCGGAAAACGAATACCGCGACTTCATCACCTTCTTCCCGAACATGCCGGAAGCGGCGGAAGCGCAGATGAAAATCGGCGACATCCACTACAGGCAGATCGAGAAGCCGGATCGCGATTACACGCACGCAAAACGCGCGGAGGACGAGTACCGGCAGATGCTGCTGCAATATCCGGATAGCAAACTGGCTGAGACGGCGAAAAAGCGTCTGCTGCGAGTGCAGGAGATCCTCGCGGAACGCGAATACCGCATCGGACGGTTCTACTACCTGCGGCAGTCGTGGCCGGCGGCAATTGCGCGACTTAAGACGCTCACGGATACCTATCCGCTATACAGCAAGGCGGACGATGCGCTGTTCATGCTCGGCCAGTCATATGAGCAGGAGTTGGATCGGATCCGGACATTGCAGACCAACAAGGCCTTCACAGAACAAAAGAAGGCCCAGCTGATCAAGATGTATACGGATGGCGCCGGCGAAGCGTATTCGAAGATCATTACGAAATACCCGATCATGCCGCGGGCCGAAGATGCCAAGGCACGATTGAAAGCGCTGGACCTGGCGGTACCTACGCCAACTCAGGAAGCCATTGACTGGAACAAGAAGCTGGAAGCAAGCCGAGGTGAGATGGGCCGCATGAGTCGCATCATGCTGACGTTCCACAAGGGCCCGGACTTTGCGCCTGCCGCAACCACAGGCGAGCCGGTACTCGTAGACCCGAAAGAGACGTCGGCTCCCGAGCTGATCAAGGAAGCCAACGCGATCATAACCGAACCTTCGAGTGGCGGCACCGGAAAGGTCTCGGCGGAGACGCTCCCCTCGGGCGGCAAAATTCCGGAGAGCCAGCCGGTACCACGCTCCGATTCTGGTGGGACACCGGCAACGGACAGCAGCGACGTTCCTAAAGAGATGCCGGCGCAGCTAAACCAGGCCGATACGGGCTCAACTGCGTCGAGCAGCGATTCGAACCCGAAGTCGTCGGCTGCGACCAAGCAGGGCGACAACACCACGTCGGCGGACGCGAAGAGCTCCGACAACAAGGACGATCAGCAGGTGAGTTCTTCCAAGCCAAAGAAGAAAAAGGGCTTGCGAAAGCTTATCCCATTCTAGACGACCGAAAACTGGCTGCGGATTTGCGCGGATTCTTTGAAATTCTAAGGAATCCGCCTGTTATCTCCAAGATCCCAAACATCCGTCAATTGCCGCAGTTCGCGTCAATACCCATTACGGGGGTAACCAGAGACGCATCGGTTGTTTCTTTTTTGTAACTTCTCAGGCCATGTACAATCAGTTACATTATTAAGATCAGTAGGATTCAGGCGGTAAGGTTTTCCTATCTATAACTACTGCAAAATGTTTAAAGCACTCCTATATACGGCCTTTTTTGTTTCGACGATTAGTGCGTTTGCGCAAGTTCCCAGTGGGCCTTACGCGTTTATGGGAAACGCATTCGTCTCCAACGACCGGCCCGCCGATATCGATCTGCCCGGTCCGCCTATGCCATTGATGGCGCCGGAGCTGGCGCTGCAGATGTACGAACAGCGTGCGGCCGAGCAGGATTCCAAGCTCGCCGAATACTCAGACCAGATGGTGGTGGAAGCAGTATTGCCGGACACGTCGCAAAAGGGCGCGTACGAATTGGTGCGCAGTTACAGCGCACGGCCACGGCAGCTGAGCTTTCAGAGCGTGAAATACACCGGTGATGCCTTCGTAAAGACGAACGTGATCACGCGCTTCCTGCAGTCGGAAGTGGACCACGTGCAGAAGGGCAACCCCGCGGCGAGCGCAATCAACGATAACAACTATAAATTCGCCTACAAGGGTACCGAACGCTTGAACGGGCGCCTGATGCATGTGTTCCAGCTCAAGCCTCGGCACAAGAGCCCCAACCTCTTCAAGGGCAAGATCTTCGTGGATGCCTACACTGGTAGCCTTCGGCGCGCCGAAGGTACCGTGAGCAAGTCCCCGTCCTTCTTTATCCGGAAGATCGACTTCGTGCAGGATTTCGAGGATATCAACGGTTTCACGGTTCCGGTGGCAATGCGCTCCACGACAAAAGCCCGGATTATTGGCCGCGCGATCGTTAGCGTGTTCCACAGGGCATATATGCTGAAGCCGGCCCCTGTGCCCAGTAGCGCAATGATGCAGGATGTGGCGAAATCCCTGATGCAGGACATCTACTGAGCGGTCTTGAGTTCAGGTTTCCAAGGCGTTCCGATGAAAACGGAACGCCATCTTCGTGCGCATACGTTCCCCCGACACTTGCGATAAGCTAAGTTTCCGACGTGGACAGCGAAGTTCAGACACGTTTTCTGGGCGCCGACAGCATTCTGTATGCGACGGCGCACCGGCCATGGCCGCCGCCGAGCGGACACTGGCTCATGACGCAGACCTGGAACGACCTCCTGTTCGCGCACTACGCCGTCGATCCTGAAGTGGTCCGGAAGCTCGTTCCCGAAGTATTGACCCTTCACCTGTACAATGGCGCCGCCTGGATCTCGGTGACGCCGTTCTGGCTCAGCAACATGCGGCCCCCGGGTGTTCCCTCCGTACCCGGCTTCTCACAGTTCCCTGAACTCAACGTCCGGACCTATGTCACCTATCGCGACAAGGGCGGCCGCGAGCGGCCGGGCGTGTATTTCTTTTCGCTGGATGTCGGAAATCTCTCGGCAGTGTGGGGTGCCCGGATCTTCTTTCGTCTGCCGTACTGGCATGCGTCGATGAAGATCGAAGGCAAGGACGAGATCACGTACCGTTCCAAGCGAATCCACGGACCGAAAGCAAAGGACGGCATGCCGGAGTTTCGAGTGCGATACTGGGCGGTCGGTCCGGCGCGCCGCGCTAAACCAGGGAGCCTGCCCGAGTTCCTGGCCGAGCGATATTGCCTTTACGCCTGGAATCGGAAGAAGTTGTATTGCGCCGAAATCCACCATCTGCCTTGGCCGCTGCAGATGGCGGAATGCGAAATTGAAGTGAACACCATGTGCGAGCCGTTGGACTTGGAGTTACCGGCAAAACCGGATCTTGCGCAGGTTTGCCGCAGGTTGAAAGTGCTGGTGTGGCCGCCGGAGAGGCTACTGTAATCACGAAGCCACGTCCGCTGACGAGGCGGACATTGCGCACCAAATGTTTCGTTGTAAACGCGATGGATGACGCTTTCCGTTCCAACGCATATAATCCAACGCCGTACCCCTCATGCGCGTTCTCGTAATCAGTGACATCCATGCGAACCTCGAAGCGCTGGAAGCCTGCAAAGCAGCCTTCCCGGCGTACGATCGTATTGCGAATCTTGGAGATGTGGTCGGATATGGCGCGAGTCCCAATGACGTGGTGGAGCATTCTCGCGAACTCGGAGGTCTTCTCGTTCGTGGTAACCACGATCGTGCGTGCGCAGGCCTGAGCGATGTGAATGATTTCAATCCCGTCGCTGGCTACGCGGCAATGTGGACGCGGAATGAGTTGACCGTGGAGAATCGTCGCTGGGTGGCGCAACTGCCTGTCGGGCCAATCAAGGACGAAGGCATACCGGGCGTGATCTTCTCGCACGGTTCGCCGCTGGATGAAGACGAATACATCCTTAGCGAAGGGGTGGCACGGAATTCACTGGAGCGTAGCCCCGAAGACCTGACCTTCTTCGGCCACACGCATCTGCAGGGTGCAGTGGCGTTGCGCAACGGCGTCGTACAGGTCCTCCGGCCGGTCTATACCGATCGCAAGGACGTTGCCACGTTTCGGCTGGAGTTGCAGCCGCAGGCCCGTTACCTCGTGAACCCAGGTTCCGTGGGTCAGCCGCGCGATACCGATTGGCGGGCGGCATTCGCCATGTACGATTCTGACGACTCGTCCATCACCTTTCATCGCGTTCCCTACGACGTCGAATCCGCGCAGCACCGAATTGTCAGCGCCGGATTACCCGAGCGACTCGCTACCCGGTTGCGAGAGGGAAGATGAAGATAAAGTCCCCGAGTAACGAAACCTGGAGTTCGCACCGCGTGAACTTCAACATGTGATGTAGGTCACACAGGACTGCAACTAACGATGTAGAGCTGCTGCATAGTTCGGGCTATTGTCGACACTCGCCGCCACCTTTTAGCATCAATACCGCGACAACTACAGCCTTCCCCCGAAGCTGTCACGGGCGCCGATTTTCACAGTCGGCGCTCTTCGTGTTGGAAAGGAAGATCGGTCGTACCGAGGGAGACCCCGAAGTATGAATTTTCTGAGCATCAGGGCCCGGGTTCGACAGCAGTTCTCGAACAGCACCGACGAAACAGTCCTACCGGAACTCACATCCACCTATGTAAGAGAGCGGCGCCGCAGCCAGCGTAGCGAAGTTGAAACTCTGGTAGCCGCGGTCACGAAGAGCGGATCTCGTTTTCAGGGTTACTGCCGCAATCTGAGCCGCGAGGGAACAGCGGCCATCATCTGGGGGGAATTAGAAGTCGGCGAAGAAGTTTGTCTGGCATTTCGCTCCCTGGGCAGCGAGCAGGAAACAATCATTCCCGCAATCGTACGGAATTCCGTTTCTCACCGCTATGGATTCGAGTTCACGGTACGAGATGAGGCCGAGCTTCACAGTTTGCTCACGGAAGCGTGCCGCATCGAAGCAACCTACTCTTGAGCATTACTCCTCCTTGCAAAGCCGCCCGAGCAGGGCGGCTCCTTTTTTTTGCATTTTTTTTTTGCGTACAGAATTAAAGTTCAACGGTCACTGCGTTGTGCTCAGTCCGAGAGTTCGCGAGTGAGTGGAATTCTTGTGGAACCGCTGATAATGCGGCTTTGCACGACACGAGTCGGCGCGCAAACTCATCCATGAAGAAATTGAAAGAGCGCGCGAGAACGAAGAGGACTCCAGTTGCTCATTCACCGAAATGAAAAAAAGTATTGACAGCAACATCGAGTCGCCACAAAATCTTGCGATAGGAACCGTTATTAGGCAACCAGTTGTATGACGGTTCGATTTAGGGACCCAAATCTAACCTTCGAGGGAGAAGGTTCTAGGAGGCATCCATGCCGGCAAAGAAGAAAGCTGCTAAGAAGACCGCCAAGAAGAAAAAGTAGTTACGCGCGGGCGAGAGCCCGCTTTTAAGTTTGGGACCCATAAGCTTGCAACTCCTCGCCTAGTCCGGCGAGGAGTTTTCACTTTGCGCAAAAAGAAGGGCGGCCGCATCCGGCCGCCCTTCTTACCTCCACGAAATTACCGCGCGCCTACTGTCTCTTTGTTCTCTTTCGTCATTGATTCGCCGATCTTGCGTAGCGTGTGCCCAACGAATATCTGTCGCGGACGCGAAATCTTCTGTTCCGGATCCGTGATCAATTCGAGCCACTGCGCCAGCCAGCCGGCGGTGCGAGGAATCGCGAACAGTACCGTGAACATCTCCGGCCTGAACCCCATCGCTTCGTAAATCAACCCGGAGTAGAAGTCGACGTTCGGATACAGTTTGCGCTTGATAAAGTACTCGTCGCTGAGAGCGATCCGCTCCAGTTCCAGCGCCATTTCAAGCTTCGCCGTCGTGCCGGTGACGCCCAAAACTTCATTCGCAACCTGCTTGATTATTCTCGCGCGCGGATCATAGTTCTTATAGACGCGGTGCCCGAAGCCCATCAGTTTGCCATGGCCTGCCTTAACCGACTCGACGAAGCCGGGAATGTTCTCTTTCTTCCCGATCACCTGGAGCATCTTCAGTACGGCTTCATTGGCGCCGCCGTGCAGTGGTCCTGCCAGCGCCGCTGCCGCTGCTGCCGTGCAGAGGAACGGATCCGTCTGAGCGCTGCCTACGGCGCGCATCACGTTCGCGCTCGCGTTTTGCTCGTGGTCCGCATGCAGAATAAACAGCACATCGAGTGCCCGCGCCAGCACCGGGTTCGCAACGTACTTGGGCTCCACCATCTTCCACAGCATGTTCATGAAGTTCTCGGTGTAGCTCAGGTCATTGTCGGGATAAACGTACGGGAAGCCGGTGCTATGCCGGTAGCTGGCTGCCGCCAGCGTCGGCATCTTGGCGATCAGTCGCATGATGTTCAGCATCCGCTTCTCCGGATCGAAGATATCGCGCGAGTCCGGATAAACGATGCTAAGGGCGGCGACCGTCGAACACAGGATGTTCATCGGGTGCGCGTTATAGCGGAAGCGCTCGATGAAGGCCCGCGTGTTCTCATGGATCATGGTGTGGTGGGTGATGTTGTAGGTCCAGTCCTGCTTCTGCTTCTCATCCGGCAGTTCGCCGAAGATGAGCAGGTACGCGACTTCCAGGAAGGAGCACTTCTCCGCGAGTTCCTCGATGTTGTACCCGCGGTAGCGAAGGATACCCTTGTCACCGTCGATATAAGTGATCGCACTGCGGCAAGATGCCGTATTCATGAATGCGGGGTCATAGGTCATCAGGCCAAAATCGTCCGCGTCAGTCTTGATCTGCCGCAGATCGATGGCCCGAATCGTATTGTCCTGGATGGGAAGCGTGTACGTGACGTTCGTCCGGTTATCGACGACCGTCAGGGTTCCTTCTTTCATTACTATCCTCCTGGTTGAGAGGCGATATGAGTACTGTCGGGACCAATGATTCCGTGCTTACCCAAACACACGATTGTATCCAATGCCCCGATAGGTGCGGCCCGCCCCTTTAATATAAATGCAACCTTACCAATTGCGATTACGCGGGATCGCACCACGAGAACACCACAACAGGCGAAAGGCACCAACCGCCCGGGATATGAAGTTGGAGAAAAGACGAGTCGGGCGGCTCAACCTGCACGCATGTACGCGGCGATTGTCGTTCGCGGGCATAACTTTATGCTGTGAGGGGAATCACTTACGGCCGTGACCGGCTACACAACGGTTCAATATTTACCACCCAATTAACGGGAAACAATTTCCCAATCCTGTGAACTTCTGCCGATAACCAAAGGATCATCACCCCACCTTCAGGACTTGCATGACGTCTCTCCACGCATGACAATCGGCATAGTCATTCCAGTAACTTACGGCACGATTTCCGATACCCTCGCTCCGGAAAACCAGAGTTGCTGAATGGCTCCTCATTTGCATTGCAACAATGTGCTCTCCCTTGGAGGAATGGAATGAACACCCGGACTGTATCAGTCCTGCTTCTTATTGTTGTTTTTGCAGTTATCGGAGCCTTCGTCGCCTGCAGTACCGGCGGAAGCTCAGGCGGTTCGACCATGGGCAAGGTCAGCGTTTCTTTGAGCGACCCGCCCACCTGTGCCAGCCCTAAAGGTCCCTTCGATAGCGTCTTCGTTACCATTCAGGACGTCCAGATTCATCAGAGCGCGTCTGCCGGTCCGAATGATGCTGGATGGGTCGATCTGACACCGAACCTTAAGAACGCGCCACAGCAGGTCGATCTTCTTGGAATTGCCAACAACGAGTGCTTCCTCGCGACGCTGGGATCTAATACCGATCTCCAGGCCGGAAGCTACCAGCAGATTCGCGTCATTCTCTCCAATACCGCTCCGAACCCCGGCGCCAATAATCCCTGCGGCGGCAATGTCGCAAACTGCGTTATCTTGCACTCCGACGGATCACAGCATCCGCTCGATCTCTCCAGCGAAACCCAGACCGGCATCAAGATTCCTTCGGGTCAACTTACAGGCGGTAAATTCACAATTGCCGCCGGCGAGACCAAGGACCTCAACATCGACTTTGACGCGTGTGCGTCTGTGATCGTGCAGTCCAGCGGACATTACCGCCTGAAGCCTGTGCTTCACGCCGGCGAAATGTCGCTTACGTCGGCACCGGTCAGTGGAACGCTGGTCGACAGCGCCTCCTTGAATCCAGTCGCTGGCGCGACCGGAATCGTTGCGCTCGAACAGAAAGATGCGAACGGAATTGATCGCGTCATCATGCAGGCTTCGGTAGATCCGACGACCGGCAACTTCGTTCTGTGCCCGGTTCCCCCCGACGGGACCTATGACGTCGTAGCCGTGATGGTCGGACCTGATGGCACTGCCTATGCAGCCACGATTACCACGGGCGTACAGCGCGGCATGGCACTCGGGAAGATACCAATGGTCGCTCAGACCGGGACCAATACAACCGACGCTTCTATTACCGGCTCCGTGACAACGACCACGGGTAGCGCTGCCACTCCTGCCGACATCACGCTCTTTGCCATGGAGCAGGTGACCCTGAGCGGCTCGAGCGTGAAGGTTATCATCCCACTGGCGCAGCAATCGTCCTCGACCGCTTCGGTTACCACCGCGACCGGCAGTTGCGGCTCAAACAAGGATTGCGCTACCTACACCATGGCCGTTCCGGCTATGTGGCCCAACATCGGCGCAGCCCAGAGTAACAGCTACACCCAGGACACAACGACCACCCCGATCAAGTACATCGTCGGCGGCACGGCTTATGTGCCATCCTCGGGCAGCACTCTGGATTGCACACCTTCCGAGGTACTGGTCAGCACCGCCCAAGGTGGCGGCGACCTGACGGTCACCCCGGGAACGACCTCAACCGCATCCAGCATGGACTTCACCGCCTGCCAGCTGGTGCAATAGCCTTACTCCTGCAACTCGAAAGCCCGCCGGCAACGGCGGGCTTCTTCTTGGAAGGGGCGCGGCTTCAGCCGTCCAGTCAATCCTTCTTGCTTTCGCTCTTCTTCGCCTCGCTCTTGCTCTCGCCCTTCGACTCCGACTTGCTCTCGCTCTTGCTCTCCGATTTTGAAGCCGAAGCGCTC